>PLTJ01000021.1 GCA_003164455.1 Acetobacteraceae bacterium | reverse complement strand
GCGGAAGGCGGGAACGGCGTCGGAACCCATGATCTGCGGCGAAACAAAAAGATGGACGCGGTCTACGTGTCCGCCGGCCAGCAGGGCGGAGTTCAGCCGCGTGCCGGTCTCGGTGAGCAGGTTGAGAATGCCCTCGCCGCCCAGCTTGTCTAGCACCTTGCCCAGCGGGACGCGGCCAGCCTGCCACCCCTGCGACGAAGACCTGTCGCTGGGGACCCCAGCCTCGGCAGGCAGCACTTCAACGCGCACGCCGCGCTCCGTTAGCTGCTTCATGCGGGCTTCATCCTTTGAAACCGTGAAGACCACCAGATCGTTGTGGGCCGTGGCCACCATCTTGGAGTCGAGCGGCATGCGCAGGGCCGAATCTAACACCACGCGCAGCAGGGGCCGTCGGCGGCGCAGGCCGCTGCGGTCAGTGAGCATGGGGTTGTCGGCCAGCACGGTATCCACGCCGGTGAGCGCGGCGTCCGCCTGCCAGCGTAGCGGCTGCACGGCCGCCCGCGCGGCCTCGCAGGTGATCCAATACGGCTCGCGAACCAGGTGCTGCCCGGCTGGCGGAGCGATCCGCCCATCCAGCGTCATGGCTACCTTCATCAGCACGAGTGGCCGCCGATGCTGGCTCCAGCGGGCAAAACCTTCGTTGAGCCGGCGAGCCTCGGCTTCGCAGACTCCCACAACGGCATCAAGGCCCGTCGCGCGGAGTGCCTCCATGCCATGCCCGGCGACAGCGGGGTTAGGGTCGATGGTGGCAGCCACCACGCGGCGCAGTCCGGCGGCAATCAAGGCGTCAGTGCAGGGGCTGGTGCGCCCGGTGTGGTTACAGGGCTCCAAGGTCACGTAAACTGTGCCGCCACGCAGGCGTTCGCCGGCGTGCTGGGCGGCAACTTTGAGCGCGGCTGCTTCGGCGTGGTCCAGCAGGTCGTACTCATGCCACCCCTCGCCGGCAACCTGTCCGGCGCAGTCGAGGATGACACAGCCCACGGCGGGGTTGGGCGAGCTGACGCCAGTGCCGCGCCGCGCCAGCTCCAGCGCCCGCTGCATCCAATAACGATCCTGGTCGATTGCGTTCATGCGTTACCCCAGCAGCGAATCCACAAAGGCGGCGGGCGAAAACTCCAGCAGGTCGCCCATCTGCTCGCCGACGCCCACAAAACGCACCGGCAGGTCGAGTTCGCGGGCGATGGCCACCGCGATGCCGCCCTTGGCCGTTCCGTCCAGTTTGGTGAGTACGATGCCGGTGACTCCGGCGGCCTGCGTAAACAGCCGCGCTTGGTTCAGGCCATTCTGCCCGGTGGTGGCATCCATCACCAGAAGCACCTCGTGGGGCGCGCCGGGAATGAGACGCGCGGCGGTGCGGCGCATCTTGTCCAACTCGTCCATCAGGCCGGTCTTGGTGTGCAGGCGGCCTGCGGTGTCCACATAGAGATCGTCGATATTGCGTGCTTTGGCTGCGCTGCACGCATCGTAAAGCACGGCTGCGGGGTCGCCTCCGTGGCGGGTCTTGATCATTTCGACACCGGAGCGGGAGGCCCATACTTCCAACTGCTCAATCGCCGCGGCGCGAAATGTGTCGGCGGCGCAAAGCAGCACGGTGCGATTTTGAGCGCGGCTCCAGGCGGCCAGTTTGCCGCTGGTGGTAGTTTTTCCGGTGCCGTTCACGCCTACCAGAAAGATAACAAAGGGACGGTCTGCCGCGGACGGGGCGGCGGGCTTGTTGGCGATGGGAGCTTCAAGGATGGCGCGCAACTGGGCCTTGAGCAGCGAGCGCAATTCCTCTCCGCCTTCGATTGCCTGGCGGCGCGCGCGGTCGCGCAGAGCGGCCAGGATCTCAGTAGTGGTCTGCACCCCGATATCGCTGGTGAGCAGCGCCGCCTCAAGACCTTCAAGGGTGGATTCGTCCACCGCGCGGGTGAGCGCGACGAGGCCTTCGATCTTGGAAGAAAGCGACTCGCGGGTGCGCGAGACGGCCTGTTTCATGCGGTCGAAGAATCCAGATTTTGGGGTCTCGTCCGGGCCGGTTTCGGGCGCGGAGGAGGGTGCCGGGGGGTCTTTTCTGCCGCCAAAGAGCTTCATCGTCAAGAGGTCCAGCTTTGAGTCTAGAGCATCGGCCAGCGCCGCTGGCGGCGGGCATGGGCGCCGGCCGGCATCAAGGTGGCTCCTTGGTTTGCGTTACTCGTCCTTGCCGGGGCGCAGCATCAGGGATTTTATGGCTTCGCGGGGGTCTTTGCCTTCGTCGAGGATGAGTTCCATTTGCTCGGCGATGGGCATCTCGATTGAGTGGAGGCGAGCCAGGCCGCGGGCGGCGCGGGTGGTCAGCACGCCTTCAGCGACTTTGCCGCCCAGGCTATCGAGGATTTCAGAGAGGTTGCGGCCCTGGCCTAACGCTTCTCCTACGGTCCGGTTGCGGCTGAGGGAGCCGGTGCAGGTGAGCACCAGGTCGCCCACGCCAGAGAGGCCGGCAAGGGTTTCGCGGCGGCCGCCGCAGGCTACGGCGAGGCGCGTGATTTCGGCAATTCCGCGAGTGATGAGCGCGGCGGCGGAGTTGTAGCCGAGGCCCACTCCGGCGGCTACTCCGGCGGCAATGGCGATNNGGCGGTGGGCTGGCCCTGGGCGACTTCAAGGGCGAAGCTGGGGCCGCTGAGGGCGCCGATGGGCAGATGCAGGCCCAATTCGGCGAGGCAGGCGGCGATGACCTCGGTCATACGCAGGTAGGTGTGGTTTTCGACGCCCTTGGTGGCGCTCACGACGAGTTGACCGGGATGAAGATGGGGGCCAAGACGGGCGAGGGTCGAGCGGAGGAACTCCGAGGGAACGACGGAGACGACGATCTCGGCATCGGCGACGGCGGAGTTGTCGCCGGTGATGGCAATCTCGGCGGGCAGGGGGAAACCGGGGAGAAAGAGGGTGTTTTCCTTGGCTTCGATGATCTCCTGCGCGGCCTCGGGGCTGTGCGCCCAGAGGGTGATCTGGTGACCGCCGCGGCGGTGGAGCGAGAGAGCGATGGCGGTTCCCCAAGCGCCGGAACCTAAGACGATAATGCGGCTCATGCGGTTTTCCTGGCTCCAATTCTGGATTCCGTGCCGGCGAGCAGGCGGCGGATGTTCTGGTGGTGCTTGACGATGACCAGCAATGCGACGGCGACCTGAACGGCGATGAAGAATGCCGGGCGGGGCCCATGGACCAGGAACCAGGCAAAGACGGGGAAGCTGGCCGCGCCGAGGATGGATGCCAGCGAAACATAGCGGCTGGCTAGAAAGACGAGTGCGAAGACGGCGATGGCGGCCAACGCGGCCCAGGGGGCGGCGACGAGGAAGACGCCAAAGCTCGTGGCTACGCCCTTTCCGCCGCGAAAGCCGAGCCAGACGGGGAACATGTGGCCGAG
>PLTJ01000279.1 GCA_003164455.1 Acetobacteraceae bacterium | reverse complement strand
GGCGGGCATGAACCAGTTCAAGGACCACTTCCTCGGCCGCTGCATGCTGGACTTCACGCGGGCCACGACCTGCCAGAAGTGCCTGCGGACCGGCGACATCGTGAATGTCGGCCGCACGGCCTATCACCATACGTTCTTCGAAATGCTGGGGAATTTCTCTTTCGGCGACTATTTCAAGGACCGGGCGATCTTCCATGCCTGGACGCTGGTCACCAAGGATTACGGCCTGCCCGCCGACCGCCTGATGGTCACCGTGTTCAGCGAGGACGACGAGGCGGCGAGGCTTTGGCACAAAATCGCGGGGCTGCCCGAGGAACGCATCGTCCGTATTCCCACCAGCGACAATTTCTGGCGCATGGGCGACGTCGGGCCGTGCGGCCCGTGCAGCGAGATCTTCTACGACCACGGGCCGGAAATTCCGGGCGGGCCGCCGGGCAGCAAGGATGAGGACGGCGACCGCTTCATCGAAATCTGGAACCTGGTGTTCATGCAGTACGAGGAGGGGCCGCCCGGCACGCGGGTGGCCTTGCCGCGCCCCTCGATCGACACCGGCATGGGGCTGGAGCGCGTCGCCGCCATCCTGCAGGGCAAGCACGACAACTACGACATCGACATTTTCCGCGCCCTCATCCTGGCCAGCGCGGAAGCGACCGGCCAGGACCCGGACGGGCCGTTCAAGGCCAGCCACCGGGTGATCGCCGACCATCTGCGCAGCACCGCCTTCCTGATCGCCGACGGCGTGCTGCCCTCCAACGAAGGGCGTGGCTACGTGCTGCGCCGGATCATGCGCCGGGCCATGCGCCATGCCCACATGATGGGGGCCCGCGAGCCGGTCATGCACCGGCTCACCCCGGTGCTGATGCGCCAGATGGGGGCCGCATACCCCGAACTGGTGCGCTCCGAGCCGCTCGTGCGCGAAACCCTTGAGCTGGAGGAGACCCGGTTCAAGGCCATGCTGGAGCGCGGCCTCGGCCTGCTGGGCGAAGAGACCGCGCGCCTCGGCGAGGGCGGCACGCTGCCCGGCGCGGTGGCGTTCCGGCTCTACGACACCTACGGCTTCCCACTCGACCTGACGCAGGATGCGCTGCGCGAGCAGGGGCGGAGCGTGGACGTGGCCGGGTTCGAGGCCGCCATGGCCGAGCAGCGGCGGCGCGCCCGCGCGGCCTGGGCGGGCTCGGGCGAAGCCGCCACCGACCGGGTGTGGTTCGAGGTCCGCGAAAAGGTCGGGGCCAGCGAATTCCTCGGCTATTCCACCGAAAAGGCGGAAGCGGCGATCACCGCCATGGTGGTGGGCGGCCATCCGGTGGAGCGCGCCGAGGCGGGCGCCGAAGTCGCGGTGGTGCTGAACCAGACGCCGTTCTACGCCGAGAGTGGCGGCCAGGTGGGCGATACCGGGGTGATCAGCGCGCCGGGGCTGCGCATCGCCGTGACCGACACGCAGAAGAAGCTGGGCGACCTGTTCGTTCATTTTGGCCGGGTGCAGGAAGGCGTGGCCACCGTGGGCGGCGCGGTGGCGGCCGAGGTGGACCGCGCGCGGCGCACCGCCATCCGGGCGCATCACTCCGCTACCCACCTGCTGCACGAGGCGCTGCGCCGCCGGCTGGGCACCCATGTCGCCCAGAAGGGCAGCCTGAACGCGCCCGACCGGTTGCGCTTCGACGTCAGCCAGCCCAGCCCGATCGGCCGCGACGATTTGTCGTGGGTGGAGGACACGGTCAACGCCAGGATACGGGAGAACACCGAGGTCACCACCCGTCTAATGACGCCCGAGGCGGCGGTGGCCGAGGGCGCCATGGCGCTGTTCGGCGAGAAATACGGCGACGAAGTGCGCGTGGTCGGCATGGGCGGGGCGGAAGCGGGCGAAAAACCCTGGTCGGTGGAGCTGTGCGGCGGCACCCATGTGCGGCGGACCGGTGATATCGGCCTGTTCCGCATCGTCGGCGAGAGCGCGGTGAGCGCAGGCGTGCGCCGGGTGGAGGCGGTGACCGGCGAGGCCGCGCTGGCGGTGATGGCCGAGAACGAACGCCGGCTGGCCGACGTGGCGGCGGTGCTGCACACCGGCACGGCCGACGTGGCGGACCGCGTGGTGGCGCTGGTGGAGGAACGCCGACGGCTGGAACGCCAGGTCGCGGAGTTGCAAAAGAAACTGGCGGTCGGCGGCGGCGGAGCCTCGGATGTCGTGGAAATCGCCGGCGTGAAGCTGACCGCCCGCAACCTGGGCGACGTGCCGGCCCGCGACCTGAAAGGCATCGCCGAAGCGATCGGCAAACAGAACGGCAGCGGCGTGGTGGCGCTGGTTTCCGTCAACGAGGGCAAGGCCAGCGTGGTGGTGGGCGTTTCCCCGGATCTGACGGGTCGGTTCAGCGCGGTGGACCTGGTGCGCGCGGCCAGCGCGGCGGTGGGCGGCAAGGGCGGCGGCGGACGGCCGGATATGGCGCAGGCCGGCGGACCGGATGGGGCACGTGCGGACGCGGCACTGGTGGCGGTGCGGACGGCGATCGGAGGGTAAAAGATAGGCCAGGGGCTCTCCGCCCTGACCTTGTCCTTCCTACACCCGGTGGCCGAACGCCTGCTGTTGCACCGTCCAGCCCCCTGCCCGCTCGCTCAGGCTGACGCCGAGGCCGGGGCGGTCGGGGACGAGCATGCGGCCGTCCTTGATCACCAGCCGTTCGTTGAACAGCGGCTCGAACCATTCGAAATGTTCGACCCAAGGCTCGCGCGGGTAAGCCGCGACCAGGTGGACGTGGATCTCCATGACGAAATGCGGCGTGATCTCCAG
>PLTJ01000006.1 GCA_003164455.1 Acetobacteraceae bacterium | reverse complement strand
CGCCGATGTAGTTGGCGTCGCCCGTGGCGCAGGGAAATACCAGCGGATCGATGATGATGTCCTCTGGCGGAATGCCGTATTTTTCGGTGAGCAACTGCACCGACCGCTCCGCCACGGCCAGCTTGCGCTCGCGCGTGAACGCCTGCGCCTGCTGCTTATCCTCGTCGATGGAGCCCACGATCAGGGCCGCGCCGTAGCGTCTGGCGAGCGGGCAGATGCGCTCGAACTTCTCCTCGCCGTCCTCCAGGTTGACGGAGTTGATAATGCTCTTGCCCTGGCAATAGGTGAGCGCCAGCTCGACGGCCGTCGGATCGGTGGTATCGATCATGAGCGGCGCCTTGATCTTGCGGATGAGCTTCTCGTAGAACGGCGGGATGTCGGCNNTCGCGGTCGGCGCTTTGCAGGCACACGTCGACTATGTGCGCGCCGTTGCGGACCTGCCAGCGCGCGATCTCGCTGGCCTCTTCCCACTTCTCCTCGGCCACCATGTTCTTGAACAGCCGGGAGCCAATGACGTTGGTTCGCTCACCCACGATCAGCGGCCGGTTGCTCTCTTCGGCCTCCACCAGTTCGATGCCCGAATAATATGCGCGGTGCGAGCGCGCCGGCAACCGCCGCGGGCGCTTCCCGTGCGCCATCTGCGCGATGGCCCGGATGTGCGCGTCGGTGGTGCCACAGCAGCCACCCACCATGTTGATCCAACCGTTCTCGATGAACCGTTCGAGCTGCGCCGCGAGCGAGGTGGGCGTTTCGAGATACTGGCCATCCTCGTTGGGCAGCCCCGCGTTGGGATAGCACGAAACGCGCACCGGGACCATCTCACTGATGGTGCGGATGTGGTCCGTCATGAACTCCGGCCCGGTAGCGCAGTTCAGTCCGATGGAAAGCAGGGCTGAGTGCGCCACCGAAGCGCAGAACGCGTCGGCCGTCTGCCCCGCGAGCATGGTGCCCATGGCCTCGATGGTGGCCGAGACCATGGTGGGAATGGGCCGGCCCAGCTCGCCGCGCAGCCGTTCGATGGCAACGAGCGCCGCCTTGACGTTGCGCGTGTCCTGGCAGGTTTCGACCAGGAGAATGTCGGCGCCGCCGGCGACCAGGGCGCTGGCTTGTTGGTAGAAGTTCTCGACCAGTTGCGGGAAGGTGACCCCGCCGGTAACCGTGATGGCCTTGGTGGTTGGCCCGATCGATCCGGCGACGAACCGCGGCCGAGCGGCGGTCGCGAATTCTTCCGCCGCCTGCCGGGCGAGTTTCGCGGCGGCGAAGTTCAGCTCGTAGGCATCGTCCGCGAGGCCATACTCGGCGAGCACCAGCTTCGCGCCCCCGAAGGAATTGGTCTCGATCACATCCGAGCCGGCTTCCAGGTAAGCGCGATGGATGCCGAGCACCACATCCGGGCGGGTGCGCACCAGGTTCTCATTGCACCCTTCGAGCGCCGCACCGCCGAAGTCGTCGGCGGTCAGCCGCTGTTGTTGGAGCATGGTCCCCATGGCGCCGTCGAGGACGAGTACACGCTGATCGAGGATGTCTTCGAGCGCCTTCCGGCGCTCCTCGGGTGCGGCCATAGGGGGTGTGCTTTCTTCAGTTTAGCAGGGGGGGCGAATGCCTTCCGTGATGCCTCCGCTTGGGGCGCTATGCTGAAGGGCATGAGCGATAGGAAACTTCTTCGTGCCGGGGTGGCGCTGCTGGCCCTGTGCGCGGCCCTGCCGGCACTGGCGGATACCCAGTTCCGAATTCGCAAGATGACTCGCAACGACGTGCCGCCGGGCAAGGGGCAGTGCGATATCCGTTTGCAGGTGGATATCGAAGCGGAGGTCTCGGTGCGGCGCGACATGGTCTCGATTCGCACCATCGCCGGCCGCGATCCAAAGGACGACGGGTCGGAATGCAACGCGCCACTTCCGGACCGCAACATTGCGGGATTCAACTTCCAAGTGATCGACAGCCGCAATGAGATCCGGCTGGTGGCGGAGCCGTCGCGGCGCAATGACTTCACCGCTATCGTGCACATTCGCGANNCTTCAGTTGGAACAACACCACCGACTACCGCGGCCAGGGACACGGCGTCTCGGCGTTTAACAACTCCGGCGAGGAACGGCTGCTCGATGTGAGCGTCAATGTGGATCGCGGCGGCAGAATACTGGTGTCCTTCCGAATGGAGCGGGGCCGGCCGCCGCTGGCGTTCACCGGCACGGTGATCGCATCGGAAGGCGGCAGGCTGAAAGCGGACGTCGTGAGCGAGGACGGCAGATTGCACGGGCCGATGTACATCTCAGTGGATGATCGGCAGAACGTCAACAGCATCACGCTCGAGGCCACCGACGGCCGCGACCGGCTGCGCGTGAACTGGGAAAGAAGGTAGCGGGCGGGCATGCCCGGCCCCTACATCAGGCTGCTCTCCCCCATCAGGTACAAGTCGATACCGCGTGCGGCTTTGCGGCCTTCGGCAATCGCCCACACGATCAGAGACTGGCCGCGGCGCATGTCGCCGGCGGCAAAGACGCCGGGAATCGAGGACATAT
>PLTJ01000120.1:2717-5971 GCA_003164455.1 Acetobacteraceae bacterium | reverse complement strand
CCGTCGTGTCGCCCGACACCGCCCCATCCACTATCGCCACGTCCAGCCCGGCCGCCCCGAGCGCCTCGGCCAGCCGCGTCTGGAACGCGTCCTCGTGCGCCAGCCCATAGCCAGCCGCGAGCGAATCCCCCAGCACCAGCAACCGTACCGGCGCCGCCTGGGCCGGTCCGGTGAAAACCAGGCAACCCAGCCCCGTCACCGCTTCCAGGAAGCGCCGGCGAGGACCATATCCTGCCGCCATGGATGCCATTGCCCCTTCGCGCCCCGCGCCCGATGCCGACGCCGCCAGCCCGATCGTGCAGGTGCGCGACCTTCGCCTGACCGTGCCGTCCAGCGCCGGACCGGTCAACATCCTGCAAGGCATCGACCTCGACATCGACACCGGCACCGCCGTCGGCATCGTCGGCCCCTCCGGCTCGGGCAAGACCAGCCTGCTCATGGTGCTCGCCGGCCTCGAACGCGCCACCTCCGGCAGCGTGCGCGTCGATGGCCGCGAACTCACCACCCTGTCCGAGGACCAACTGGCCCGCCTGCGCCGCGCCTCCATCGGCATCGTGTTCCAGGCCTTCCACCTCATCCCCGCCATGACCGCGCTGGAGAACGTCGCTATCCCACTGGAACTGGCCGGCGACCTCGCCGCCACCGACCGCGCCGAGGCCAGCCTGCGCGCCGTCGGCCTCGGCCACCGCCTCACCCACCTGCCGGGCCAACTTTCCGGCGGCGAACAACAACGCGTCGCCCTGGCCCGCGCCTTCGCTCCCGCCCCCCGCCTGCTGCTCGCCGACGAACCCACCGGCAACCTCGACCGCGCCACCGGCGAGGCCGTCATGGACCTGATATTCGCCCTGCGAGAACAACGCGGCTCCACCCTCATGCTGATCACCCACGACCCCAACCTCGCCCAACGCTGCGGCTCCGTCATCCACCTCGCCGACGGCAGGGTCGCGCTTTGATGGACGGGGGCATAGGGAAGAAAGTCCAGGGCTCCGCCCTGGACCCGCAAGGGGTCAGTGGACCCCTTGCCCCTGCTACTAGGAAGGTTGTTGGGAGAGGGGGGGCGAGGAGATGCATCGACATCACCTTGCCCCCCCTCTCCCAACAACCTCGCTTAAGTAATGGGTTCCAAGGGACCACTGTCCCTTGGCGGGGTCCAGGGGCAGAGCCCCTGGCCTTCCTTCCTTGTCCCCGTCCATGAAGCTCGTCCTGCGGTTGGCGCGGCGGGAGTTGCGGGGCGGGGTGCGCGGGTTGTGGATTGTGTTGGCCTGTCTGGCGCTCGGGGTTGCCGCGATTGCCGCCGTCGGCACGTTGCGCGAGGGCATCGAGCGTGGTCTGGCGCGTGACGGGGCGCGTATTCTCGGCGGTGATCTGTCGGTGCTGGGTGGTTCGCAGTCGTTGCCCGATGCCTTGCGGGTTTGGCTGCGTGGCCGCGGGGCAGCGGTGTCGGACGTGGTCAGCATGCGTTCGATGCTGGTGTCGCCCTCCGGTGAGCGTCTGCTGGTGGAGTTGAAGGCGGTGGACGAGGCCTGGCCGCTGCTGGGCACGGCGACGCTCGACCCGCCCGGCCCGGTGCAGATGGCTTTGGCGGATGGGCTGGTGGCCGAGCCGCTGGTGTTGCAGCGCCTGGGGGTAGCGCCGGGCGCGGCGGTGCGGCTGGGCAACGCCTCGTTCGTGTTGCGGGCGGCGCTGACCGACGAGCCGGACCGGGTGGCGACGCCGTCGATTTTCGGCCCGCGGGTGCTGATCGGCCTGGCGGCGTTGCCACGCACCGGGCTGCTGGCGCCCGGGGCGATCGTCGAATATGCGGTGCGGGCGAAGTTGCCGCCGGGGGCCGATGTGGCGGGTACCATTGCGGCGCTGCGGGTGGCCTTCCCGGACACGGGCTGGCGCATCCGCGATGCGCGCGATGCGGCGCCGGGGGTCAGTCAGTTCATCGACCGCACCAGCCTGTTCATGACGCTGGTCGGATTGACCAGCCTGCTGGTGGGCGGCATCGGGGTGGCCAATGGCGTGGGTGCATGGGTGTTGGCGCGGGCGCGCACCATTGCCACGCTGCGCTGCCTGGGGGCGGCGCCTGTTCTGGTGTTCGCGGTGTGCCTGGTGCAGGTGATGGCGTTGGCGGCGTTGGGGGTGTTGGCGGGGCTGCTGGTCGGCGCCGCGCTGCCGGCGCTGGCGGCGACCTGGCTGGCCGGGGTGCTGCCGGTGACACCGGAGACCGGGCCGTTCCTGGCCCCGCTGCTGCTGGCTGCCGCCTATGGGCTGCTCACCGCGGCGGCGTTTTCCTTGTGGCCGTTGGCGCGGGCCATGCGCATTCCCGGTGCGGCGCTGTTCCGCGATGCCCTGTTGCCGGACCGCACCCGGGCGCCGGGCTGGCTGGTGGCGGCCAATGCGGCGGTGGTGCTGGCGCTGGTCGCGCTTACCATCGCCACCGCCGAGGAGCGCCGGTTCGCCCTCTATTTCTGCATCGCCGCCGCCGCCACGCTGTTGCTGTTCCGGGCGGGAGGCTGGGCGTTGGTGCGGCTGGCGGCCGCGCTGCCCGCGCCGCCGTGGCCGTGGGCGCGGCTCGGCCTGTCCAACCTGCACCGCCCCGGTGCGCCGACGCCGCTGATGCTGGTCTCGATCGGGCTCGGCCTGTCCACTTTGGCCGCGGTCGCCCTGATCGAGGGCAATATCCGCCGCGAGATCATGGATCAGTTGCCGCAGGACGCGCCCAGTTTCTTCTTCGTCGATATCCAGAACAACCAGATGGAGGCGTTCCGCCGCATCGTCGCCGGCGTGCCCGGCGTGCGCGACGTGCAGGAGGTGCCCAGCCTGCGGGCCCGCGTGGTGGCGGTGAACGGCGTGCCGGCCGAGCGCGTGGCGGCCACCCCGGACACGACCTGGGCGCTGCGCGGCGACCGTGGCCTGACCTATGCGCACGCCATGCCCGAGGGCACGCGGCTGGTGGCCGGCTCCTGGTGGCCGCCCGACTATAGCGGGCCGCCGCTGGTCTCCTTCGATGCCAACCTGGCGCGCGGCTGGGGGGTGAAGGTCGGAGAAACCATCCGGCTGAACGTGCTCGGCCGCGACATCGATTTCCGGGTGGCGAGCCTGCGCGACATCGCCTGGCGGACGCTCGGCCTCAATTTCACCCTCGTTGCCAGCCCGGGACTGCTGGAGCGCGCGCCGCACACCCACATCGCCACGGTGCGCTCCGATCCCGCCGACGATGCAGCGCTGTTGCGGGCGGTGACGGATGGCCTGCCGAACGTCTCCGG
>PLTJ01000120.1:0-2689 GCA_003164455.1 Acetobacteraceae bacterium | reverse complement strand
CTGGTGCTGGCCGGGGCGGTGGCGGCGGGGCAGCGCCGGCGCATCCAGGAGGCGGTGATCCTGAAGAGCCTGGGGGCCACGCGGGCGCAGATCCGGGCGGCCTGGCTGGTCGAGTTCGGCATCCTGGGCGTCGTGGCGGGGCTGCTGGCGGCAGCGGTGGGAACCGCGGCGTCCTGGGCCGTCGTCAGCCAAGTGATGGGCGCCGACTGGTTTTTCCTGCCCGGCCGCCTGGCGATCACCGTGGCGGGATGCGTGGCGTTGATGCTCGGTTTCGGCTATATTGGCACGGCGGCAGCGTTGCGCGCCCGTGCGGCGCCGTTGCTGCGGAACGAATAGGGGATAGATTACGCCGAATTTGCTTGATCGTCGGCCCGCTGTCCCCAAAATGAACGTCAACAGGCATTCCGCCTGAACTGAGGAACAGATAACCATGGCCTTCAGTCCCGACTATCGGACCTACACGGGCGCCACCCGCGCAGCCGAGACGGCCGCGGTACTGGATGCCGGCCTGCGCGCCTACATGCTCCGCGTTTACAACTGGATGGCGTCGGGCCTGGTGCTCACCGGTATCGTCGCCTACGCCATCTCCAGCACGCCGCTGCTGAACGCCTTCTACCCGCTGGTGATGACACCGAGTGGGCGGCTGGTGCACGCACCGACCATGCTGGCCTGGATCAGCGTGTTCGCGCCGCTGGCTTTTGTTCTGGTGCTGAACGTCGGCGTCAACAAGTTCTCCACCACCACGGTGCAGGCGCTTTACTGGGCGTTCTGCCTGGCGATGGGCGCCAGCATGGCGAACCTCTTCGTCATCTACACGGGTGAGAGCGTCGCCCGGGTGTTCTTCATCACCTCCGGCACCTTCGCCGCGATGAGCATCTTCGGCTACGTCACCCACAAGGACCTGACGAAGTTCGGCAGCTTCCTGATCATGGGGGTGTTCGGCATCATCCTGGCGATGCTGGTGAACATGTTCATGCATAGTGCCGGCATGCAGTTCGCCATCAGCATCATCGGCGTGCTGGTGTTCACCGGGCTGACCGCTTACGACACCCAGCGGATCAAGTCTGGCTTTGTCCAGTTCGCCTACGCCTATGGCCCGAACGAGGCCGCCAAGCGCAGCGTCTTTGACGCGCTCGGCCTCTACCTGAACTTCGTCAACCTGTTCCAGATGCTGCTCATGTTGATGGGCAACCGCAGCAGCAACTGAGCGGACGACAAGAAAAAGGCTCCAGCCCGCACGGGCTGGAGCCTTTTCTCTGTACGCCGTGTGGCGGTCAGGCGGCCTTGAGGAAGGTGGCCAGCTTGACCACCGCGGTCATCTTGTCGGTGGCGTCGAGCGCTGCCATCTCGGCCGCCAGGCGGTCCATGGCCGACTCGTAGATCTGCCGCTCGGAGAAGCTCTGGTCGGGCTGCCCGGCGTTGCGGTGCAGGTCGCGCACCACCTCGGCGATGGCGATCGGGTCGCCCGAGTTGATCTTCGCCTCGTATTCCTGGGCCCGGCGCGACCACATGGTGCGCTTGATCCGCGCCCGCCCGCGCAGCACGGTCAGGGCCTCATCGAACTTCGCCTGCGAGGTCAGCTTGCGCAGTCCGGCGGTGCGGGCCTTGGCGACCGGCACCCGCAGGGTCATGCGGTTTTCCTCGAAGGTAATGTGGATGAGTTCCAGGCGATGGCCGGCGATGTCCTCGGTGGCGATCTTCTCCACCTTGCCCACCCCGTGCGTCGGATAGACGACATAGTCACCCTCGACGAAGTTTTCCTGCTTGGCCATGGGACGGACAGCCATCATCGGACGCGCGCCGGGCATCCCGTTCATCGGCCTGGACTCGGCGATCCTCACTTCGGCGGTATGCACTTCGGGTATCTTCGTATCCTGGGGTTTGACCTCGGCCGGTTTGGCCGGAGGCATTCTGTTGTCCTGAACCGTCAGCGTCGATGTTTCCGGCGTCTCGATCACCGGGGTCTCGATCACCGGCGCCGTCGCCATGGGCGGCGCTGCTTCGGCCTCTGGCGCGGCTGCCTCCCAGGGGGCGGTTGGCGGTTCCGGCGGGACGGCGGGGGTGATGGCGATGACGGTCTCCTGCGGGGACGCTGATGGGGTTGCCACGGCAACTGGTTCCGGCGCGGCGACGGCCGCTGCCGGCTTCTCGATCTCGGCCGGGACCGGAGCCTTGGCTGGCAAGCGCGCCTTCGTGGCGGCCGGTTTCGGCACTGCGGCGGCCGACTTGCCCGGCGGCGCCGGCTTCTTCGCGGCGGCGTCCGATGCGGCGGGTTTCGCCGTCGCGGTCTTGGCGGCACCCGCCCGGCTGGGCCTGACGCGCTTCTTCGCGGCGACCGGAGCGGCGTCCGGCCGGCTGGTCTCGTCGTCGGGTCGCACCACGGGCGGATGGTTGAGCCCAAAGGGCGACGTCACTGCGTTGCGCGCACTGGCTGCGGACGCCTTCATTGCGAACCTCGTGGCTCCAGAAACGTCAATGAACGAACACGGTCTCGTCAATCAGGACAAGCAATGCCAATCGGCCAAATCTTTCCAGCCGCCGCCTTGATGCCGCGGAGTTGCCTGAATGGAGCAGGCGGAACCAACAACCTGGGTCGTTACGCAGACGAACGACCTCTCGCGGTCCTTTACGCCCACCACCACATCATACCCGATTTGGGCACGCAATCATAGCGTTGCAAGCCGGTGCA
>PLTJ01000045.1 GCA_003164455.1 Acetobacteraceae bacterium | reverse complement strand
GCCCTGGCCTTAATCTTCGCGCCTATGCCGGAACCCAGCGCGGCTGGCGGTCCTTGTCCACCACCATCGCGCGCACCCCCTCGGCGAAGTCGGGATGGCGGGTCACGTGCCGGGTCAGTTCCAGTTCGGCGGCCAGCGCCTCGCGTAGCGACAGACCGGCGCCGCGGCGCAACGCGTCGAACGACCACAACACCGCCGAGGGCGACATCGTGCGCAGACCAGCCAGAGTCTCGCTGGCCCAGGCCGTGCCCTCGGCCTCCAACCGGGAAAAGATCTCCGCCACGCTGGCGGCGCCGAAGCAGCGGTTGATCGCCGCGCGGTGCGGCGCCAGCGAGAATTCGGGCAACGGCCGGGCGTAGCCCGCCACCGCCGCCACGCCGTCGCGGGCGATGTCGGCGCGCAAGGCGGCAAAGTCGGCGCGCGGCACGAAATGGGTGGCGATGCCGGCGTGCGCCGCGTCCGCCCCGGCCATGCGCGCGCCGGTGAGGCCCATGAACATGCCGAGTTCGCCGGGCAGGCGCGGGAGAAGAAAAGTGGTGCCGACGTCGGGGAACAGGGCGATCGCCGTCTCCGGCATGGCGAACAGCCCGGCCTCGCTGGTCACCCGGAGGCGCCCATGTACGGAAATCCCGATGCCGCCGCCCATGCAGATGCCGTCGATCAGCGCCACGTAAGGCTTGGGGTAGGCGGCGATGGTGGCGTTCAGCGCGTATTCCTCGGCGAAGAACGTCTCCACCGCCGCCGCCTCGCCGGCCAGCACGAGGCCGCGGATGGCGCGGATGTCGGCGCCGGCGCTGAAAGCGCGGCCGCCGGCGCCTTCGATGACCACGGCATGCACCGAGGGTGCGTCGCGCCAGCCGTCGAGGGCGGCGTGGATGGCGCGGATCATGTCCAGGTCGAGCGCGTTCAGCGCTTTCGGCCGGTTGAGCAGGATATGGCCGATCCGGCCGTCACGTCTGGCAACCACACTGGAACCGGTCATGCGAAAGGGAGCCTTCGTTGCGGGCGGAGACACCCTATATCGCAGCCGGCGGACCGCGGGCCATTGTCGGATGCGTCCCGATTGAAGAAAGTCGGCCTCGTCCCCGGAGGGCCTGCCGTGCCTGTCGATCCCGATCCCACTTCGCGCCTCGCCCCGCCCGCCGCCGCGCTGCGCGGCGTGCTGGCGGGTCTCGACCTGGCGGTGGCGGCCGGCGGAACGCTGGTACTGCTCGGCCCCGCGGGCGCCGGCAAATCGGCGGTGCTCGACGTGCTGGCCGGGTTCGTCCGGCCGGCCGCCGGGGAGGTCTGGCTGGACGGGCAACCGGCGGGCGGACTGCCGCCGCACCGGCGTGCCCTCGGTCTGGTGCTGGCCCAGGATGGGCCGCTGCCGCACCTGACCGTCGCCGGCACCATCCGCTTCGCCCTCGCCGCGCGCCGCGGCGCCGGCGGCAAGGACGCTGTCGGCGCGGTCATGCAGAGCTTCGGGCTCGCCGGCCAGGGCGATCGCCGGGCCCGGGACCTTTCGCCCGAGCAGCGCGTCCGTGCCGCGCTGGCCCGCGCCCTGGTGGGTGCCCCGCGACTGGTGCTGCTGGACGAGCCTTTCGCTGCCCTCGATCCGCCGGCGCGCGAGCGCGTGCTGGGCGACCTGATGGCGGTACTGGCCAGCACCGGGGCGGCCGCCGTGTTGGCCACGCGCGACCCGGTGCTGGCGCTGGCCTGGGGTGGTCCGGCCGCGGTGCTGGAGGCCGGCGCCGTGCTGCAATCCGGGCCGGTGCAGGCGATCTACGACGCGCCGGCCTGCGAGCGCGTCGCCCGCCTGCTCGGTGAGGCCAATTGCCTGCCCGGCCGGCTCGAGGGCGTGGAGGACGATATCGCCACCGTGCGGCTCGACTGCGGGCCACTGGTGGAGGCCACCGCCGGCGATGGGCGGCCCGGCCAGCCCTGCCTGGTGTTCGTGCGCCCCGAGCGGATCGCGGTTGCCGCCGGTACGGCCGCCGAAATGGGCGACGGAGCGTTGCCGGCCACGGTGACCGCGCGGGCCTGGCGGGGCGGCCAGGTGCGCCTGACGCTCGCCCTGGGAGAGAAAAAACCGGCCACGCTGATCGTGACCCGGCCGGCCGGCGCGCCGCTGGCCGGGCTGCAACCCGGGCAGGCCGCCGCGATCGCATGGCAGCCCCGCCACGCCTGTGTTCTGCCGCCCGCCGCATGACGGACATTGCCCTGTCGGCCCGGGGGCGATACGGTCTGCTACGGCCGCGGGCCTCCCTTATACTCGGGACGGAATGAAATGATGCTGCGCGCCATCCTGGCGGTCGGCCTTTTTGCCCTTGTCGGGTTCTCTGCATGGGCGCGTGACCTTACCGTGGCGTTGCGGGCCGACGGACCCGTGCCGGCCCTGCGGCAAGTTTATGTTGCCCCCTTCGCCGCCACCGGGACGACGGTCGATGTGCTCATCCGCCCGGCCGGCCTGGCTGCGCTGAGCGCCGAGGCGGCGGCCTGGGACGTGGTGCAGGTCAGCGGCGCCAGCCTGCTTGCGGCCTGCGGGGCCGGCGATCTGGAAAAGCTCGACTGGCCGGCGGTGGGCGGACGCGACCGCATGCTGGCGCAGGGTGCCACCGATTGCGGCCTGGGCGCCTACGCCGATGCCACCGTGCTGGCCTGGGACCGCGGCAAGTTCCAGGGCACGCCGACCTGGCAGGATTTCTGGGACATCGCCAAGGTGCCGGGCAAGCGCGGCCTGCGCCGTTCGCCGCGTGGCACGCTGGAGATCGCGCTGCTCGCCGACGGCGTGGCGCCCGCCGATGTCTATCGCACGCTGGCCAGCAAGGACGGCGTGGAGCGCGCTTTCCGCCGGCTCGATCAGTTGTCGCCCTACATCGTCTGGTGGACGCCGGGCGATCACGATGCGGTGCACATGCTGGGCTCCGGCGAGGTGCTGATGACCAGCGCGCCGTCGTCGCTGGCGGTGCTGGCGAACCGCACGGGCGGGCACAGCTTCGGAGTGCAATGGAGCGGCGGGCTGGTGCGGGTGGATTACTGGGCGATCATGAAGGGGACTGCCAACCTCGCCGACGCGCAGCGCTTCCTGGCCTTCGCCGGCGACCCGAAAATCGAGGTCGGGCTGCCCGAGGCCGGCGCCCTCGGCGGCCTGGCCAAGGGCGCCAATGCCGGCCTGCCGCCCGACATGGTGGCGGTATCGCCGACCGCCGCCGCCGGCACCCTGTTCATCGACGAGGCGTTCTGGCGCGACAACGGTGAAAAACTCGCGCAAAGGTTCGATGCCTGGCTGGCCCACTGAGCGGAAGTCTCTTCCATGATGGTGGCGGCGTTGGAACCCGCTGTGCTGCACGCGCTGGCGATCACCGGACTCGCCGCCGCGATCGCCGTGCCGCTGATCCTGGCGCTGGTGTGCCTGCCCGCCGGTAGCGCGGCAACCCTGGCGGCGCTGCTGCTGGTGCCGGCGTTGTTGGCGGTACCCGGCCTGGACACGATGCCTTCGGAAGTGGCGCCGCTGCTGCCCTTCCTGGCCTTGCCGCCGGCCTGGGGACTGCGCCGCATGCCCGCCGGCACGCTGCGGATCGCCGCCAGCCTGGCCGGGCCCGCGCGGGTGTTTCTCCGGGTCCGGCTGAGGCTGGCCGCTCCCTGGCTGCTGATCGGCCTGGTATGGGGTTTCGCCCGGGCGCTGGCCGCGGCCGGACTGGTCTGGCCGGCCGCCCTGCTGCTGCTCGCCGCCGCCTGGCCGGTGCTGCGCGGGCTCGCCGCGCGGGAGGGATGATGGCAGAAGCCGCCACGCTGGCTGCCGCCGAGCGGGATGGGGCGCGCGTGCTGTCGGTGCGCGGCCGGCTGGACGTCGCCGCCGCCGGCATCCTGTGGACCGAGGCCCTCCGCGACGCCGCGACCGAACCCGCGCGCCCGCTGGTCATCGACCTCGCCGGGTTGGAGATCTGCGATACCGCCGGCGCGGCGTTGCTGCTGGCGATGGAGCAGGCGCGGCCCGGCGCCGCCTTCGAGGGCGCCCGTCCGCATGTCGCCGCCGTGCTGGAGCGCGCCCGCGCGGCCCTGGTCGAGCCCCCGCCATCGCCGCCGGCGCCGCCGGTACCCTGGCATACGGTGATCGGCCAGGGGCTAGCGGTTGCCAGCGACGGCTTCGCCTATCTGGGCGAGGCGCTGGTGGCGGTGCTGCGCCTGCCCACACGGTTGCGCCAGTTCCGCATCGCCGATCTGCTGCGTTCCGCCGACCAGGCCGGCGTGCGCGCGGTGCCGCTGGTGCTGCTGCTCGGCCTGCTGATCGGGCTGATCCTGGCCTTCCAGTCGCTGATCCCGATGCGCCGCTTCGGCGCCGACGTCTACGTCGCCAACCTGGTCGCCGTCAGTCTGCTGCGCGAACTCGGGCCGCTGCTGGCCTCGGTGGTGCTGGCCGGCCGCTCCGGTTCGGCCTTTGCCGCCGAGATCGGCTCCATGAAGGTGAACCAGGAGGTTGACGCGCTGGCCACCATGGGGATCGACCCGATGACCATGCTGGTGCTGCCGCGCATGGCGGCGGCGCTGCTGGTCATGCCGGCGCTGACCGTGCTGCTGGAGGCGGCGGGGCTGGTCGGCATGAGCGTGGTTCTGGTCGGCTCCGGCATCCCGCTGGTGGCGATCGGCAACCAGATCGTGGCCTGGGTGCAGCCGGCGGATTTCTACGGCGGCCTAGCCAAGGCGGTGGTCTTCGGCGCGGTGGTGGCGGCGATCGGCTGCCGCGCCGGGCTGTCCGCCGGCAATGGGCCGCGCGCGGTCGGCCAGGCCGCGACCTCGGCTGTCGTCGGCGGTATCGTCGCCACCATCGTGCTCGACGGGGTGTTCGCCGTGTTGTTCTTCAGGCTCGGCCTGTGAGCGCGCCCGCCCTGCGCGGCACCGGGCTGGCCCAGCGCTTCGGCTCCCGCACGCTGTACCACGACGTGACCTTCGAGGTGGCGGAGGGAGAAGTGTTCGTCATCCTCGGCGGCTCGGGCTGCGGCAAGACGACGCTGTTGCGCCAGTGCATCGGCCTGCTGATGCCGACCGCGGGCAGCATCGCCCTGCTCGGCGACGACATCTACGCCGCGGCGGCGCCGGCGCGGGACGCCGTGCTGCGCCGCATCGGGGTGATGTTCCAGTCCGGGGCCTTGTTCGGCAGCATGACGCTGCTGGAGAATGTCATGCTGCCGCTGGAGGTGCACACCGATCTGCCGCCGAGCGCCCGCGATCGCATCGCCCGGCTGAAGCTTGGCCTGGTCGGGCTGGCCGATGCCGCCGCCCTGCTGCCGGCCGAGATTTCCGGCGGCATGGTCAAGCGGGCGGCGATCGCCCGGGCGCTGGCGCTCGACCCGCCGCTGCTGTTCCTCGACGAGCCCTCGGCGGGGCTCGACCCGGTCACCTCGGCCGGGCTCGACCAGTTGATTCTGGAGCTGCGGCGCGATCTCGGGCTCACTTTCGTGGTGGTGACGCATGAGCTGGCTTCCATCCTCGCCATAGCCGATCGTTGCCTCATGCTCGACCGTGGCGCACAAGGTGTCATCGCCATCGGCGATCCGAAGCGCCTGCGCGATGACAGCGAGGACCCCAAGGTGCGAGCCTTCTTCCGCCGTGAGGCTGCATGACCAGCGGGCGTGGCACTTTCCTGCGGGTGGGGCTGCTGGTGGTCATCGGCATCGCCGTGGCGGTCGGGCTGGCGATCTTCCTGGGCGGCAGCCGCATCCACAACGGCCGCATCTTCGAGTCCTATTTCCAGGAGAGCGTGCAGGGGCTGGAACTCGGCGCTCCGGTGAAGTTCCGCGGCGTTACGCTCGGCCGGGTGACCGAGATCGGGCTGGCCAGCTCGCAGTATTTCCTCGACCAGACCGTGGACATCCGTCGCGCCACCTATCGACTGGTGTATGTGCGCTACCTCATCGACCTCGGACGCA
Source organism: Acetobacteraceae bacterium (assembly GCA_003164455.1). GTDB lineage: Bacteria > Pseudomonadota > Alphaproteobacteria > Acetobacterales > Acetobacteraceae > Rhodovastum. The sequence goes on along the minus strand of PLTJ01000045.1, from coordinate 3,276 downwards.
TCGGCCGGCAAGGAAATTTCGACGCCGCAATCAATGCCGGGTTGCGCGCGCGCCTGGCCAGCCAGGGCATCACCGGGCTGTCCTATCTCGAGCTCGATTTCGTCGATCCGCAGAAATACCCGCCGGTCCCGGTGCCGTGGACACCGAAGAACGACCTCATCCCCTCCGTGCCGAGCACGCTGGCCCAGGTGCAGGACGCGGCGCAGGCGCTGCTGGCGCGGATCAACGCCATCGACATCGTCGGCCTCGGCCGCAGCGCGCAGAGCGTGCTGGACGACCTGCACACGCAGCTCAGCACCGGCGACGCGCACCAGGCGCTGGCCGGCGCCGCGGCCTTGATGGCGACGACGCGCGAGGCAGTGCAGCGCGCCGACCTGCCCGGGCTGGCGAGCGAGCTGCGCAGTACCGCCGCCGACCTGCGCGGGGTGGTCGACGGCCCGCAGGGGCGCGAAATAGTGGCCGCCACCGCGCGCGCCGCAGACAAGTTGGCCGAGACCGCCGCCAAGCTGCCCGCGCTGGTCGCGGCGGCGGACGCGACGGTGCACCAAACCAGCAACGGCGTGGCCGACCTGCAAGCCGAGCTCGAGCCGGTGCTGCGCGACGCCCGCGCCGCGGCGGCCAACTTGCGCGAGGCCACCGACAGGCTGCGCCGCTATCCGGCCGGCGTGCTGCTGGGGGCGCCACCGCCACGGGAGGGCGAACGATGAGGCGTCGCATGGTGCTGGCGACGGCGCTGGGGCTCGCCGGTTGCGGGCTGGACACCAGGCCCTATCTGGAGCGCCGGGACTGGCCGCTGCTGGTGCGCCGCCCGCAGGCGCTGCCGTCCCGGTCGGGGGCGCCGGTGCTGCTGGTGCGCGGTTTCGCCGCGGGTCCGGGCATGGAAGCGCGCGGCCTGCAATCCGTGCAGCCCGACGGCAGCCTGCACACCGAGTTCTACGAGCAATGGTCGGTGCTGCCGGCCCAGGCCGTGGAGGAAGCGGTGCGCGGCTGGCTCACCGATGCCGGCCTGTTCTCCGCCGTGCTGGCGCCGGGCAGCCGGCTCAACGCCGATCTGGTGCTGGAAGGCGAACTGGACGCGCTGTGGACGGTGCCGGCCGAACACCTGGCCCGCGCGACGGCCGGGGTGACACTGGTGGCGCAGGGCACCGCCGGGACGCGGCTGCTGTTGCAGCAACGCGTGGTTGGCGAGGCGGCGCTGGCGGGGGCGACTCCGCCGGATGCCGCCGGCGCGATGACGGCGGCGGTCGGCGTGCTGTGCGAGCGGATCGAGGCGGCGATCAGGAGCCGAGGGTAGGGCAACGTCAACTTGTCCGGAATCGCCCTGGTGGTGAAAATCTGACGGTTGGTACCGAAGGCAGAAGTCCGTTCAGGGCGGCATGTGGATGTTTGGTGAGACCTTGTGGTCTCGCAATTAACCCGGGCTGGCGGACGGTGCGGCCGTCGGCTAAAATTGAGTATGACCGATTCGGCCCTTAGTGCTCTTCCCCTATTCGAGCGAGTTTCCGCCGTCCAGGAATCCGTAAGTGATCGCGCGGGCCAGCCTTTCGTTGATCAGGTCCTAGGTTTTAGTCAGTTTGGGCAGCCTTCGGTCGAAGTGAGGGAAGGCCCCATCCGGTACCTGATTAACGAGTTCTGGACGTCAGGTCAGCGTAAGTCTCATTCAATTCACGAGGTTAGCTACCGGGCTTGTTTCAAAGCGCAGCTTCCAGAGTTCTTCATCAGGCGCCTCACGAAGCCAGGCGACGCCGTTTATGATCCGTTTATGGGACGGGGAACGACTGCCGTTCAGGCTGCTCTCATGGGGCGCCAACCGATCGGCAATGATATCAACCCTCTGAGTGTCTTGTTGACGCGCCCCCGATTGGCAGCACCAGCGCCACGCGATGTCGCACGCAAGTTGGAGCAAATCAGTTGGGACGCGGGGCAGATTGACGATACAGAACTCCTGGCCTTTTACAGTCCGCGGACGTTGCGTCACATCTGTGCACTTCGCACTTGGCTTTTTGAACGAGCCCCGTTGGACGAGACCCCGGACGCCGTCGACGACTGGATTAGGATGGTGGCAATCAACCGATTGACCGGCCACTCACCGGGCTTCTTTTCCGTCTACACACTTCCACCCAACCAAGCGGTGTCGCCTCAGTCGCAGAGGAAGATCAATGAACGGAGGGGACAGACACCTCCAGACCGCGACGTCAAAAAACTGATTTTGAAGAAGACTGCATCGCTGCTGAGCGACGGACCGATGGCACCCCATCCTCCGTCGCTGTTGACTACCGGCGAAGCGCAATCGACACCTAAGATCGATAGCGGCACGGTTCGGTTGGTCGTCACGTCCCCACCGTTCCTCGATATCGTGCAATACGCGGAAGATAACTGGCTCAGGAGCTGGTTCGCTGGCATTGACGTGACAACCGTTGCCATTGCTCATCACCGAACCGAGGCGGGCTGGCAGAAGATGGTTCGGGACACACTGACTGAGCTGGCGCGGGTTGTTGGGTCCAGAGGACACGTTGCCTTTGAAGTTGGAGAGGTCCGTAACGGTAAGGTGCTTCTTGAGCGTTTGGTGTGGGACGCTGCTGAAGGGCTCCCCTTTGACCGCTTGTTCGTGATGGTAAACCAGCAAGAATTCACCAAGACGGCAAACTGCTGGGGCGTCAAGAACAACGCAAAAGGAACCAACACTAATAGAATTGTCATCCTCCGCCGACATTGATATTTCTTATCGTTATGACGCGTTCGTTTGTCGGCTCGGTCGGCAACCACCATGGAGATGTTCAGTGGACGACAAGGAAAGGCTCACGGTTCTTGAGCAAGCACTATCTCAAATGCTCAAACCCATAAAAGGCATACCGTTTTCAGTAATTGTTAAATCTCTCTCTGAGCGTATCGTAATAAAAATCAACAAATCAGACGCTGCTGACGTGGATCTTTTGAAAAGACTAGGCGAAATGATACAATTCTGCGCTGCGGAACTTAAGTCCAATCCCATAAGAAGACCGCGTCCGAACGAGGTTGGGAACGATGTCGAGGCGTATGTCATGCGGTCCTTACCTCGGGCTGGTCTGAGGGCTGAAAGACCAACGTCGAAGGGAGGTTTGGGAAAGGCCACAGGATACCCAGACATACTTGTTCGAGACAGGGAGGGGCGCGTCACCTACTTGGAGTGCAAAATATTGTAATTGCTCACCCCACCTCGGAGAGGGGGTGCACGGGTGATTGGGCGGCGAGGACGAAGCGGAGGACGTTGAGGACCGAGGCTTGGTTTGCCTTCGC
>PLTJ01000331.1 GCA_003164455.1 Acetobacteraceae bacterium | reverse complement strand
GCCTTGCGATTCATTTTTTTTCTCCATGCGGTGTCTTATTCCGGTTTCAAATCAAAGATTACAACATGGCGGCGAGGATCGAGGCGACGAAGTCGTACAGATAGTTCGTTGAGGAGCCGAAGACGAGCCAACAAAGATGCCGCTTTGATTTGGAATCGGAATAACATGAAAAAAGCCCAGCTCTTTTCGGAACAGGGCCTGTCTTATGGTGCGTGCGGTATGGTTCATGAGGTAACGGCCGGTTTCTCCCTCGGCAGGGTCACTCCTCCTGCGTTATTGCGGAACCTGCATCCCGTGCAGGTGGTTCCGGCTCATTACAAGGTTGCAGCCTGACCGCCTTGGGGGTCGCCGGGCAGACGTATTCGCAGGTGCCGCAGCCGGTGCATCTGGCTTTGTCGATCCTGATCCCTTCACCCATGACCACCGTAATGGCCAAGTGTTCGCAACGTTCGAAGCAGGCGAAGCAGCCGCAGTTTCTGGCCAGGCATTGCTCGTTACGGGCCACTGCCCGCATGTTCTCCTGCTGGGTCGGGACAAAATCGGCGGTGTCGCGGATGACGGGGCGTTCGTTCCGCGGCGCCTTCAGGGCGCCGGTAACCGTTGTGATAGTCTCGCCAAGGGAGTACAGGCTCTTTTTGAAAAAATCCTTGCGGCTGATGTCCATTGCTTTGCCTTTTTAGAAAAAATTGGACCGCGAAAGCACCCGAAGGGTGAGGCCAACGGCCGAAGTCACAAACACTGGAAAAGGCTACAGCATCTTGCGCAGGTACTGGCCGGTGTAAGACTTGGTGGCCTTGGCCACCTGCTCCGGGGTGCCGGTGACAATGATCTCGCCCCCCCGGTCGCCTCCCTCGGGCCCCAGGTCGATGATATGGTCGGCGGTCTTGATCACGTCCAGGTTGTGCTCGATGATGACGACGGTGTTGCCGGCATCCACCAGACGCTGGATTACCTCCAGAAGCTTGCGGATATCATCGAAATGCAGGCCGGTGGTCGGTTCGTCCAGGATGTAGATGGTGCGGCCGGTGGCGCGTCGGGCGAGTTCCTTGGCCAGCTTGACCCGCTGGGCCTCGCCGCCCGAGAGGGTCGTGGCCGACTGCCCCAGCTTGATGTAGCCCAGGCCGACCTCTTCCAGGGTCTTGAGCTTGTTCTTGATGCGCGGTATGGCGCCCATGAACTCCAGGGTCTGGGAAACCGTCATATCCAGCACACAGGCGATGGATTTGCCCTTGTAGAGCACCTCCAGGGTCTCACGGTTGTAACGCGCCCCCTTGCAGACCTCGCACTCCACGTACACGTCCGGCAGGAAGTGCATCTCGATCTTGATGATACCGTCCCCGGAGCAGGCCTCGCAACGCCCCCCCTTGACGTTGAAGGAGTAGCGGCCCGGCTTGTAGCCGCGCAGCCTGGATTCGGGCAGGTTGGAGAACAGGTCGCGGATATCGCCGAACACGCCGGTGTAGGTGGCCGGGTTGCTCCGCGGGGTTCGGCCTATGGGCGACTGATCTATGTTGATGACCTTGTCCAGATGCTCCAGGCCGCGGATGTCCTTCACGGCGCCTGCTTTTTCGCGGCTGCGGTAGAGCCGCTGGCTGAGCACCTTGTGCAGGGTGTCGATCACCAGGGTCGATTTCCCCGAGCCCGAGACGCCGGTCACGCAGGTCATGATGCCCAGCGGGATATCCACGTCCACGTTCTTCAGGTTATTCTCGGAGGCGCCGATGATCCTGAGTTGCTTGGAACCCTTGCGGCGTTTTTTGGGAACCGGGATGGACAGTTCGCCGGACAGGTAGCGGCCGGTCAGGGATGCCGGGTTTTTCATGACCTCGGCCGGCGTGCCCTGGGCCACCACCTCCCCGCCATGCACACCGGCCCCCGGCCCCATGTCAATCAGGTGGTCGGCCTCCAGGATGGTCTCCTCGTCGTGTTCCACCACCAGCACGGTGTTGCCCAGCGTCTTCAGCCGCTGCAACGTGCCGAGCAGGCGCGCGTTGTCGCGCTGGTGCAGCCCGATCGAGGGTTCGTCCAGCACATACAGCACCCCGGTCAGCCCGGAGCCGATCTGCGAGGCCAGCCGGATGCGTTGGCTCTCGCCGCCCGACAGCGTCGCCGAACCGCGGGCGAGCGTCAGGTAATCCAGCCCGACATCGACCAGGAAGGTGAGCCGGTCGAGGATCTCGCGCAGGATGCGGCGCGCGATTTCCGCCCGTTGCGGCGTCAAGGTCGGCAGCACGCCGGCGAACCACTCGAGCGCGCCGCGGATGGAAAGCTCGCTCGCTTCGGCGATGTTGCGGCCGGCGATCTTCACCGCCAGCGATTCCGGCTTCAGCCGCGCCCCGTGGCAGATCGCGCAGGGTTTTTCCGCCTGGTAGCGGCTCATTTCCTCGCGCACCCAGGCGCTGTCGGTCTCCTCGAAGCGGCGTTGCAGGTTGCGGACGACCCCCTCGAACGGTTTGGTCACCGTGTACTGGCGCACCCCGTCCTTGTAGGCCATCGCCACCGGTTCCGCGCCGGTGCCGAAAAGAATGGCATCGCGCACCCGGGCCGGCAGATCGCTCCACGCCGTCCGGGTGGTAACCCGGAAATGCTTGGCCAGGCTTTGCAGGGTCTGATCGTAGTACGGGCTGCGCGCGCTCGCCCAGGGCGCGACGGCCCCCTCCGCAAGGGACACCCGTTCGTCCGGCACCACCAGGCGCGGGTCGAAGAACGTCTCGACCCCCAGCCCGTCGCAGGCCGGGCAGGCACCGTGCGGCGAATTGAATGAAAAAAGCCGCGGCTCGATTTCCTCGATGGAAAAGCCACTGACCGGGCAGGCGAAACGGCTGGAGAAAACGGTGCGTTCGCCGCTGTCGGCATTCTCGGCATAGACGACGCCATCAGCCAGCGCGAGTGCGGTTTCAAAACTGTCGGCCAGGCGATGAGCGAGGCCGTCGCGCACCACCACGCGGTCCACCACCGCCTCGATGTCGTGTTTGGTTTTCCGGTTCAGCGACGGCGCCTCGCCGATTTCGTACAGCGTGCCGTCCACCTTCACCCGCGTGTAGCCCTTGCGCTGCAACTCGGCGAGTTCGCGGCGGTACTCGCCCTTGCGGTCGCGCACCACCGGCGCCAGCAGCAGCAACCGCGCCCCGGGCGGCATCGCCATCACCCGGTCGACCATCTGGCTGACGGTCTGCGCCTCGATCGGCAGGCCGGTGGCGGGCGAATAGGGCACCCCCACGCGCGCCCACAGGAGACGCATGTAGTCGTGGATTTCCGTCACCGTGCCAACAGTGGAGCGCGGGTTGCGGCTGGTGGTTTTCTGCTCGATGGCGATGGCCGGCGACAACCCCTCGATGGAGTCGACGTCCGGCTTGCCCATCAGCTCGAGGAACTGCCGCGCGTAGGCCGACAGCGACTCNNCGCTGGCCCTCGGCGTAGATGGTGTCGAACGCCAGGCTGGACTTGCCGGAGCCGGATAGGCCGGTGATGACGGTGAGGCTGTCGCGCGGGATTTCGACATCCACGTTCTTGAGGTTGTGCTCGCGCGCACCGCGCACATGGATGGAGCCGGCCATCGAGGAAAACGTCCTTTGCGGGGAATCCGGGCGGATTGTGTTCTTGAACTGTTCCCCTTATATGGTCCCTTGGGCGGGGAATGGGAAGCCTGCCCCGCGCCAATCCAGGCCCGGGCTTATCTGGTATGGCCGGCGGGCAGGGGATAGTGTGAACCGGTTAGGAAACGAGACAGGGCAGGGTGGCATGGCTGGCAGCGTGAACAAGGTTATTCTGATCGGCAACGTGGGCAAGGACCCGGAGGTGCGGACCACCCAGGACGGCAACAAGATCGTGCAGTTCAGCCTGGCCACCAGCGAGACCTGGAACGACAAGGCCAGCGGCGAGCGCAAGGAGCGCACCGAGTGGCACCGCGTCGTGGTGTTCAACGATCGCATCGGCGACGTGGTCGAGAAATACGTGCGCAAGGGCAGCAAGATTTATGTCGAGGGCGCGGTGCAGACGCGCAAGTGGACCGACCCGTCCGGGCAGGAGAAGTACACCACCGAGATCGTCATCGGCCGCTTCCGCGGCGAGTTGACGCTGCTGGACAGCCGCGGTTCCGGCGGCGAGGCGGGCAGTGGCGAGGGCTATCAGCGCAGCGAGCGGGCCCCGGCGGCGCGCCCGGCCGCCGCTCCGCCGGCCGCCGGGCACGCCGGCCCATCCTGGGACGCGCCGAAGGGTGGCGGCGACCTCGACGACGAGATTCCGTTCTAGCGATCACCAAGGGAAGCGTCGGCGGATCTTCGTCCGCCGCCACGTCATGGGCGGCGCGGCGGGCGGAAGTCGAACAGCGCCTTCAGCACCTGGGTGGCGGTGGCATCCTGGCTGTCGTCGCCGCAGTCCACCACGATGTCCGCTTCGGCATAGACCGGGTGACGGGCCGCCATCATCTGCCGCAGCACCGCCTCATGGTCCTGGTCCTGCAACAGCGGCCGGTGGGTGCGGTTGGCGATGCGGCGCAGCAGCACCGGCAGGCGGCAGCGCAGCCAGACGCTGATCGCCGCGCGCCGGACGGTCGCGCGGGTTTCGCCGTCCATGAAGGCGCCGCCGCCGGTGGCCAGCACCAACGGGTTGGCGGACAGCAGGCGGCGGATCACCCGCCGTTCGCCATCGCGGAACTCGCGTTCGTCGAAGCGTTCGAACAGGTCGGCGATGGTGCAGCCGGCGGCCCGCTCGATCTCACGGTCGGCGTCGCGGAAGGGCAGGCCAAGCTGGACTGCGATGCGTCGCCCGATCGAGGTCTTGCCGGCGCCCATGAGTCCGACCAGCACGATACTGTGGTCCGCCATCCAGTCCGGCAGCGGGCAACTCTCCTTCACGCCCGCTCTTTCTTTCACCGCGAGGTTGCGTGTCATGGTCGTCAAGGCTAGCACAATGCCGGCCGGGACAAAGCGCCGGCGCCATCTGGACCGGAGTTCATGCGCAGCGTCTTCCTGCTTGTCGTGCTGATTGGTGGCCTGGCGCTGGCGACGGGGTTCCTTGCTCTCGGCGCCTTCCCGCCGGTCCCGCATCCGGCCCAGATCGAGAAAGTGCTGTCGAACGACCGTTTCATCCCGCACGGGGGATAGGCGCGCGGTGGACCGCCACCTCGAGGCATTTCTGGAAATGCTGGTGGCCGAGCGCAACGCCGCCGCCAACACGCTGTCCGCCTACCGTTCCGATCTCGAGGATTTTTCCGGCTTTGCCGCCCGCCGTGGTACTGACCTGCGGGAGGCGCGGGTGGAGGTGCTGCGCGCCTATCTGGGGGCGGTTGCGGCCGCGGGTCTGTCGGCGCGGACGGCGGCGCGGCGGTTGTCGGCGCTGCGCCGCTTCTACCGTTTCCTGCTCCGCGAGGGGGTGCGCGAGGACGACCCCACCGAGCTTCTCGACGCGCCGAAGCTGCCGCGCGGGCTGCCCAAATACCTGTCCGAGCAGGAGGTCGATACCCTGTTGGCCACCGCCGCCGGGCGCCCGTCCGGGGCGGCCATGGTGGCGGCGCTGGAGATTCTTTACGCCACCGGGCTCAGGGTGTCGGAGCTGCTGGCGCTGCCGCGCGCCGCGCTGGCGGGCGACGCGGCGATGCTGATGGTGCGGGGCAAGGGCGGCAAAGAGCGTCTGGTGCCGCTGTCGGACGCGGCGCGCGACGCGGCGGCGGCGCTGAACGCGGGGCGCACGGGACGCTGGCTGTTCCCCGGCGGCAAACCGGAAAAACCGCTGACCCGCCAGGGCTTCGCGCAGGCGTTGAAACTGGTGGCGCTGGCGGCCGGCATCGACCCGGCCCGGGTGTCGCCGCACGTGCTGCGGCACTCTTTCGCCAGCCACATGCTGGCCCGCGGCGCCGACCTGCGCAGCCTGCAACTGCTGCTCGGCCACGCCGACATCGCGACGACGCAGATCTACACCCATGTGCTGGCCGAGCGCCTGCAACGGCTGGTGGAGGCGCACCATCCGCTGGCCCTGCCCCGCGCGGGTGGGGGCTGACCGACGGCGCTGTGGGTGCTAAACGGTCGCCCCATGCGGTATTTCCTGGACTTCGAAAAGCCCATTGCCGAACTCGAGAGCAAGATCG
>PLTJ01000087.1 GCA_003164455.1 Acetobacteraceae bacterium | reverse complement strand
ACATGAGCTTCGGGCTGCGCATGCGCCGGCAGTCGCGCACGGTGATCGACGCGGCGATCGCGGAGGCGGCGGCGGCCCTCAATCTCGCCGATTACCTCGAACGCCGCCCGACCCAGCTTTCCGGCGGTCAGCGCCAGCGCGTGGCGATGGGCCGCGCGATGGTGCGCGCGCCTGTCCTGTTCCTGTTCGACGAGCCGCTTTCCAACCTCGATGCCAAGCTGCGGGTGCATATGCGCACCGAGATCAAGGCGTTGCACCGCCGGCTGCAGGTGACCTCGATCTATGTCACGCACGACCAGATCGAGGCGATGACCATGGCCGATCGCATCGTCGTGTTGAACGCCGGCCGCATCGAGCAGATCGGCACGCCGGCGGCGCTGTACGACCGGCCCGCCAATCTCTTTGTCGCCGGCTTCATCGGTTCGCCGTCGATGAACATGCTGCCCGGCACGGTCGCGCCCGACGGCGGGTTCGTGCTGGAACAAGGGCTCCGTCTGGACGGCCTTTTCGCGCCGGCGGCGCCCGGCCAGGCCGTCATTCTCGGCGTGCGTCCCGAACATGTGCTGTTCGACGCGACACCGGGCAGCGGTAACGGCGTCGCACGCGTGTTGGAGGTGCAGCCGACCGGCGCCGACACCATCGTGGTGTGTGATCTCGCCGGCCAGCCGCTGGTCGCCAGTCAGCGCGACCATGCGCATCTCGTGCGTGGCAGCGACGTGGCGGTCGCTTTCGCGCCTGACCGGCTACAGTGGTTCGATGCCGCGACGGGAACGGCACTGCGACCGCACTGATGGCAACGCGCGCGGCGTTTTGCCAGCGCACATATGGAGGATCGGCGCATGAAACGACGTACCTTCTGCACTCTGGCGACAGCAGGTTCCGCCTCTCTCGCGCTCGGTGCCCGCCCGGCCCGGGCCGCGACCACGGTGTCGCTCTGGCACATCTTCGGCTATTCGACAGAGCCGGGCTTGATCAACATCACTCGCTTCAACCAGACGCGGACCGATGTGCAGATCGACGGCAAGTCGGTTCCGTTCGGGCAGTTGTCGCAACAACTGGTCAAGGCGGTCGCCACCGGCGACGTGCCCGACCTGATCACCATCGATAACCCCACGGTCGCGAGCTTTGCCGGCCAGGGCGTGCTGGAGGAAGTCGGTGCCAAGGTCGCGGCCTCGAAGGGACTTGCCAGGAGCCGCTTCTTCCCTGGCTCCTGGGCGACCACGATTTTCCAGGGCAAGCAGTTCGCCGTGCCGGGTGAAGTGAACACGCTGATGTTCTACGTGAACCAGGACATGCTGCGCGCCGGCGGCGTCGATCCGGCCAAGCCGCCGCAGACCTGGGCGGAGCTGACCGCGGTGGCGGCGAAAGTCGCAGATTCGGCCAAGGGAAAATACGGCATCGGCGTATCTGCGATCCAGACCGAGGAAGGCACCTTCCAGTGGCTGCCGTTCCTGCAGCAGTCCGGCGCCGGCCTGAAGACCTTGACCTCGCCGGATGCCGTGGCCGCGTTGCAGCTTTGGGTCGACTGGGTGCAGAAGGGCTACGCTTCGCACGACATTCTGGTGAAGCGCCAGTCGGAAATGACCGATGCGTGGCTCGCCGGCAATTCGGCCATGTCGCTCAGCGGGCCGTGGGAATTGCCGCGCATCCTGCGCGACGTGAAGTTCAACTGGACGGTCATTCCGATGCCGGTGCGCGCGGACAAGAACATCCACGCGACCGCGCTCGGCGGCTATGTCTGGGCGATCCCGAAGGGCGCGAAGAACGTCGACGCCGCGTTCCAGGTGATCGAATACATGCTGGCCCCCGAGCAGGCCGCGCGCTCCTTCGCCGGCGGCCGCCTGCCGGCCGTGCAGGACGTGCAGCCGCCGGCCGACCTGCCGCGCGCGGAGGTCTATGCGGGCTTCGAGAGCCAGTTGCAGTATGCCCGTCCGCGTGGCCCGTCGCCGGAATGGCCGCGGATTTCCGAAGCGTTGCAGCGGGCGATTCAGGAAGCGATCACCGGCCAGCAACCGGCACAGCAGGCACTGGCCACCGCCGCGGCGACGATCGCGCCGCTGTTGCAGCGTTATCCGATCGAAGGCATGTGACGACGGCAAGCGGCGCGCGATGTTCCAACCCCGCCGTCACACACTGGTTGCGACACCGTGGCGGATGTCGCGCGACCGCTTTCTCGATTCACCGACGATCTGGGTGCTGCTGATCGGCGCCGCCGCGCTGTTCCTGTTGCTGCTGGTCGGCTACCCGATCGCCTACAACCTGGTCATGAGCGTGCAGGAGGTGACGCTCGGCAACCTGCCGTCGTTCAGCCGGCCCTGGGTCGGGCTGCAGAACTACCGTCAGTTGCTGGCCGATCCGCTGTTCCTGTTGGTGGCGAAGAACACGCTGATCTTCACCGTCGCCAACGTGGCGGTGCAGTTCGTGCTCGGGCTGGGGCTGGCGCTTTACTTCCAGCTCAGCTTCCCGGCGAGCAGCTTCCTGCGCGGGCTTGTACTGGTGGGCTGGATGCTGCCGCCGCTGGTGATCGGCGCGGTGTGGAAGTGGTTGCTCGGCTCCGACAGCGGCTTCGTCAATTACGCTTTGCAGGGGCTGGGTCTGATCTCCGGCAAGATCTACTGGCTGGCGGACCCGTTGTTGTCGCTGGTCGCGGTGACGATCGCCAACATCTGGTTTGGCGTGCCGTTCAACATGATTCTGCTGGCTGCCGGGCTGGCGGGAATCCCGACCGACATCTACGAGGCCGCCGCCCTCGACGGGGCGGGGCCGGTACGGCGTTTCATCTGGATCACGCTGCCGCTGCTGCGGCCGACCATCTATGCGCTGCTGTCGCTCACCACCGTCTACACGATGCGTGCCTTCGATCTGATCTACACCATGACGCATGGCGGACCGCTCGACAGCAGCAACATCTTTCCGGTGTGGTCGTATCGGATGAGCTTCGAGCTGTTCGACTTCGGCGGCGGCGCCGCGATCGCCACCGCGATGTTCGCGCTCGTGCTGGTCGTGGCCCTCGCCTATGTGCGCAGCGTCAACGCGGAGCGCCCGATGTGAGCAGGCCAGGTTCCGCCGGGGATGGCGTGCGGCGCGCGCTGGCGCCGCTGCGGCCGTGGCTGTTGACCGCGGGCGGCGTGGTGATCGCGGCGGTGTATCTGTTTCCGGTCTACTGGATGGTCATCTCGTCGCTGAAGGCCAATCCCGAACTGTTCGCCGCGACCCCGACGTTGTATCCGCACGCGCCCACGCTGGCGGCCTTCCGCTGGATATTCGCCCGCGAGAACGTCGGGCTCTATCTGCAGAACAGCGCGATCATCAGTTTCAGCGTCACCGCGCTCACGCTGGTGCTGGCGACCGGCGCCGCCTATGCGCTGGCCCGCATCCGCACGTTCTGGACCGCCGCGATGGTGGTGGCGATCATGGCCGTGCAGGTGTTGCCGCCGCCGCTGCTGGTGACGCCGATGTTCGTCATCTTCCGCCAGATCGGGCTGGTGAACACGCAGTTCGCGGTGATCCTGGCGACCACGACCAAAGTGCTTCCGTTCGCGATCATCATGCTGCGCACGAGCTTTGCGCAGATTCCGGTCGAGCTTGAAGAAGCGGCGCGCGTGGATGGCTGTCCGCGGTTCGTCGCCTTCTTCCATATCACGCTACCATTGGCGCGGACCGGCTACATCGTGGTCAGTTCGCTGGTTTTCCTGCTGGCATATGGCGAATTCGTCTATCCGCTGTCGCTGATGAACCACAAGGATCTGCAACCCGGGCCGGTGGGTCTCTATTCGTTCATCGGCGCGGACTTCGCGGACTGGCCGGATGCCCTGGCCTTCGCGACCGTATTCGTCGCCCCGGTGATCGTGCTCTACATGTTCCTGCAACGGCGCATCGTCAGCGGCCTGACCGCGGGCGCGCTGAAGTAGAGGCGCCCCCCTTCGGTCAGTCCGCCGCGGCGGACTGCGACATCAGGCGGCTGCGCACCGCCGCGCCGAATGCCTCGAGGATGCGGCGCGATATCGCGTTGCGCTCCCAGTCGTATTCTGGGTGCCATTGCACGCCGACGGCCAGCCCCGGGGCTGCGACGGCGCGAATCGCCTCGATGGTGCCGTCCGGTGCCGTCGCCTCGGCCACCAGGCCGGGGCCGAGCTGGTCGATGCCCTCGTTGTGCAGCGAGTTGACGGCGATCTCGGTGGCGCCGACCACCCGGTGCAGCCAGCTTCCCTTGACGATGCGCAGGCCGTGCGCCTTGGCCGTGCGCACCCGCGGGTTGGGCTGCATCGGCGTCGAGTGGTCCATCCGGCCGGGCAGGTCCTGCAGGCGCTGGTGCAGGGAGCCGCCCATGGCGACATTGAACTCCTGAAACCCGCGGCAGACCGCCAACAGCGGCACGCCGGCGGCCACCGCCCCGCGGATCAGCGGCAGGGTGACGGCGTCGCGCAACGGGTCCTCGGGCGTGCCCTCGGCGTGCGCTGGGCCGTGGTAGAGTTCGGGCTGCACGTTGGACCGGCTGCCCGTGAGGATGATGCCGTCCAGCCGGGCCAGCAGGGTGGCGATGTCGGCATGGCCGCCGTTGGCCGGCAGCAGCACCGGCACGCCGCCCACCACCAGGTCGGTGGCGCGCACATAGGTGTCCGACGCGGCGTGGTTCGGCATGCCGTAGGTGCCGAACAGCTTGGTGCAGCAGGAGATGCCGATCAGCGGTTTCATGGTGACGACCATCATCGGAGAAAATGGCGATAAAATGAAGTCATCGATGCAAAATTGCATACCGGCAGGTATGCGCCGCCGGTAGCCGTGGCGGCGACGTCCCTAGCCGCCGCTGCGGTCGCCGCCGTTGGCCCCGGGGACGAACACGAACAGGCTCTGGTCGAAGCTGCCGCCGAGCTGGACGTCGAACAGTGTCACCCGCGTTTCCTGCCGTTGTGCGTCCACCACCGACCATTGCCGCAGTGCCAGCGGGTTGTCGGCGAACACCAGCGTCAGGCTGCCGTCGTCCGGCGAGCCGGTGCGTACCATGCTCACCTGGATCTGGCCGGGCAGGCGGGCGATGGCGGTCACCGTCACGTCGCCGGCGAGGTGCAGGTCCGCGCGCAGCAGCAGGCCGAGCGGGGTGGCGTCCAGCGGCAGGTTGGTGGTCTGGTTGATCTGGCTGTCATGGAAGAAGAACAGCCCGTGCCCGGCCACCATCAGCAGCGGGCTGGGCGGGTCGTACTGAAATCGCATGCGCCCCGGCCGCTCCATCCAGGCCACGCCCTCGGCGGTGGACCCGTCCGGCGCCACCTGAAGGAAGCGCGCCTTCAGCGTGTGCAGCCCATTCATATAGGCCTCGATGCGGGCGAGGTCGGCGCGGTCGGCGGCCGACAGCGGGGCAGGGGCGGGGGCGGCGCGCGCCGCCCCCGCGCCAAGCAACAGCGGAGCGAGCAACGGCAGCCCGAGGAAGGTGCGTCGGTTCATAGCCCCGATGTGGCGTGGCCCGAGGCGAAAAGCAAAGCCTCGCTCCGCATGGGCCTCATTCCGCCGCCGCTGGAGTCGGCTGGCCGGCGGCCAGCGCCCACAGTTCGGGGTGCAGCTCCTCCCGCCGGTCCGGGAAAAACAGCGCGCACAGCAGAATGGCCACGGCGAAGCAGGCCAGCACCATGATGGCGGATTCCAGGTTGCCGGTCCGATCGTGCAGCACGCTGACCATCGGGGCAGCGACCGCGCTGCCCAGGAAGCCGACGAAGAAGCGGATCGAGTACATTCGTGTGCGCAATTCGGGGCAGATATAGCGTGCGGCCATGGTCTCGTTCACCGTTACCTGGCCGAACACCGCGACGGCGACCAGCCCGGCCACCAGCACCAGGACCCAGCCGCGGGCGAAGGCCAGTGCCAGCAGGGCCGGCGCCAGCAGCAACGCCAGCGGCAGGAACACGCGTTTCAGCGTGATGCGGTCGATCATCCGGCCCACCGTGATCTGGGTGAGCGCGCCGCACAGGGTGGCGGCGGTGGCGGCGATGCCGGCCAGCCACACCAGCGCCGGGTCGTCGGTCAGTCGTTCGCGCATCAGTTCCGGGATGAGGATGGTGAAGGTGTTGAACACCAGGCCGGAGACCGCCGCGATCACCAGCAACACGATCACCGCACGGCGCACCAGGTGGCGCGGGATGGCGGGAAAGGGTTTGCCGGCCGCGCGCCGGTGGCCATCCACGGACGGCATGCGCAGCCAAGCCAGTCCGAGCGCGATCAAGGCCAGGCCGGGGATGACGAACGCCCAGCGCCAGCCGAACTGGATGGCCAGGAAGGCGGTGACCATGGGGGCGGTGGACACGCCGACATTGCCGAACACGCCGTTCAGCCCGATCGCCTGGCCNNTGCCGGCCCAGCCGCGCGGCGAGCCAGCCCTGCGGCAGCGAGAACAGGCCATAAAGGATGAAACCGCCGGTCGCGAGTTTCAGCACCGCCCCGTAATCGGTACCGAAGCCACCCTGGCGGGCGACGATGGTCAGCACCGCGGTCGGCAGGATGAGCAGGGAATAGTGGGTCAGCCCGTGCGCGGCATTGATGAAGATTTTCACCCATCGCGTGGCGGTGGGCCCAAGGGAAGCGGTGGGGGCGGGCATGGACGGCCTTTTCGAAGCGTGCGGCGGCAAGCCTAGCGCGATCGGCCGCCGGGGCGCCATCACGTAACCGCAGGCGGTTGATCCGAATCAATGCGAACACGTTTCGTCCTCGCTAGTCTTCCGCGCCAACGGGGTTCGCCGCCGACTGGGAGATCGCAATGAGTGCCACGCATGCCGCTCCGAGCCGGTTCAATCCGGCCCCCACGCATGGGCATTCCGCGTGGCACGGCCTCATGGCGCTGTTGCCGCTGCTGGTCGGCGCGGCGATCGCGCTGTCGCCCGCGCCCGCGGGGCTGGCGCAGCATGCCTGGTATTACCTCGCCATCTTCGCCGCGGTGATCACCGGCCTGGTGGTCGAGCCGATCCCCGCCGCCGCCGTCGGCCTGGTCGGGGTGGCCGTCGCGGCGGCGCTCGGTCGTTTCGTCCTGTTCGATCCGGCGCAGCTCGCGCGACCCGACTTCAACCAGACCGCCGCGGCGGTGAACTGGGCCCTGGCCGGCTTCTCCAACTCCATCGTCTGGCTGATCTTCGCCGCCTTCATCTTCTCGCTTGGCTATGAGAAGACCGGCCTGGGCAAGCGCATTTCGCTGCTGCTGGTGGCATGGCTGGGCGGACGCACCCTGTCGCTCGGCTATGCCGTGGCCTTTGCCGACGCGATCCTGGCGCCGTTCACCCCGTCGAACACCGCGCGCAGCGGCGGCACCGTGTTCCCGGTGATCAAGCAGATGCCGGCGCTCTACAACTCGCTGCCGAACGACCCTTCGTCACGGCGGATCGGCGGCTACCTGATGTGGACCGCGCTGGCGACGACCTGCGTCACCAGTTCGATGTTCCTCACCGGNNGGGCTTCCTGCCGGTCGGCGTCATCCTGCTGCTGGGCACGCCCTGGCTCACCTACATGATCTATCCGCCAGAGGTGAAACTCAGTCCCGAGGTGCCGATCTGGGCGCGGCAGGAACTGCGCAAGCTCGGCCCGCTGTCGCGCCGCGAAGTCGTGCTGGCGGCGTTGGTGCTGTGCGCGCTGGCCATGTGGGTGTTCGGCGGCGACGTGGTGGATGCCACCACGGCGGCGCTGGTGGTGGTGGCCGGTCTGGTGGTGACCGGCACCGTGGTCTGGGACGATCTGCTGGCCAACAAGCCGGCCTGGAACACGCTGATCTGGTTCGGCACGCTGGTGACGATGGCCAGCGGGCTGGCGCAGGTGGGCGTGGTGAAGTGGCTGGCGGGACTGCTGAGTGGCCAGCTTGCCCATCTGCCCATGGTGCCGGCGCTGCTCGCGCTGGTGGCGGCGTTCTTCGTGCTGCATTACCTGTTCGCCAGCCTGACGGCGCACACCACAGCCCTGCTGCCGACCATGCTGGCGGTCGCCGCGGCGATCCCGGGCATGAACGTGACCGCGGCCGCCCTGGCCCTGAGCATGACCCTGGGAATCATGGGTATCATCACCCCCTATGCCACCGGACCGGGGCCGATCTACGCTGGCAGCGGCTATGTGCCGGCGAAGGACTTCTGGCGATTGGGAACGATCTTCGGCGCCATCAGCCTGATCGTGTTCCTCGCCGTCGGCGTGCCGTGGCTGCTGTGGGTGGAGTAAGGCCGGGGGGCTCAGCGTCCTGGGGGTTAAGCCCAGCCCCCCGCCGTCAGTCGAGCGCGAGGGAGCGGGCGACGCGCGACGGGGCCGGCGGCTTGCTCCCGGCCACATGCTGCCCTGCCGCCAGGGCGAGCGGGTCGCCGATGAAGTAGTTGGGGTCGAAATCCGGCGCGATCACCAGACCCGCCATCAGCCGGTCGAGATGCTCGGCCAGTGCCGCCGTGGCCCGGCCCGCATCGTGCGCGGCGATGCCGTCGACGATCGCCGTGTGCTCCTTCAACAGCCGCGCCATCCGGCCGGGTTGCGGCAGGGTGAGATGGCAGAAGCGGTCCACCTGCGCCTTCACCCGCAACACCAGCGGCCAACTGCTCGGATAGCCCGCGATCTCCGCGATCGCGCCATGGAGCACCTCGTCGGCAACATAGAATCCCATCGGGTCGCCGGCCGTGGCGCAGACCCGCTGGCGCTTGAGGATCGCGCGCAAATGGGCGATCTGCCGATCCGATGCGCACTCGGCGGCGGTGCGGACGGTGAGTTCCTCGATCGTCTTGCGGATGACGATCGCTTCCGGCAGCGCCGCGAGCGGAATGCGGGCAACGAAGGTGCCGGACTGCGGCTGGATCTCGATCAGGTTCTCCGCCGCCAGCCGCAGGATCGCTTCACGGATCGGCGTGCGGCTGACCCCGAGCGCGGCCTCGATTTCCCGATCGTTGATCGGATCGCCCGGCTTGCGCTGCATGGAGAGAATTTCGAGGCGCAGAATCCGGTAGACCTGCTCCGCCGCGGTGTGCCGCCGGATGCCGCCGTCCGCGGACAGGCCATTGGGCAGCGCGGGCCGCAGGCGCCGCCGCCGTGTTGCTGGAGTATTGCTCAAAACATCGCTTTTCATCTGTGGGTGTGACGTGACCAATGGGAGTGCCGATCCGCTGGCATATGAACGAGATTAATAAGTTGCACGGCAAACTTATACCAGGGGACTGACCGCGACTCTTCCGCGGTCAGTCCCCTGGTATGCGCGCGGGGTTGGTGGGGCGGCCGCGCGCCAAACCAAGAGTCATGCCGTGGATCGCG
Organism: Acetobacteraceae bacterium; assembly: GCA_003164455.1. Taxonomy (GTDB): domain Bacteria; phylum Pseudomonadota; class Alphaproteobacteria; order Acetobacterales; family Acetobacteraceae; genus Rhodovastum. Next base: position 993 of record PLTJ01000087.1, on the reverse strand, counting down.
ATCAGCGAGACACGGTATTAGGTGCCGCTCTTTCGACGTCAGGCACGGCCGCCGCGGCGACGGCGGCCGTGGTCGCAAGCTGAGGCCGGTCGGTTGTCCCTTCAGATATGGTAGGCCTGCCGCGCCAGCAGCTTCCAGTGTCCGCCCTGTTTCTGCCAGGTCTGCATGATGCCGAGATGCGAGTTGGCGACGGGCTGGCCCACGTCCTGGGACGTGCAGTCGAAGATCAGGCGCATGATCGCGACGTCACCGGAAACGAACGTGTTAACGTTGGACAGCGTGATCACCGTGTAGACCGTCTTCTTGGTCGCGATGGTACCGACATACGTGGCCTTGTCCTCGACGTGGCCATCCGAATGGACATAGACTAGGTTGGGCGCGGTCAGCGCCTCGAGCTGCGCTTTGCTGGCGGCGAGCATCGCCTTGCGCAGCGCCTCGCTGGCTTGCACGACCGCCGCCTCGTCTTTGGTGGCGGCAAGTGCCGAGGCGCTCGATAACAGGCCGGCGCCGATAACGGCGCAACCACCGGCGATGGCCGAGTAACGACGCGTTAGCAACATGAGTTTCTCCTTCCGCTTCGCGGCTTTTTCCCTCTCCCGCAAGGGAGAGGCGTGGCGATAGCCCCAATGGCTATGCAATCCACTCACGTCAGGGTTGGCACACCACGGTCGCCGCGGTGGCGGCGGCCGTGGTGGAGAAGGCTTCTACTTCGGTCCGACGATCGGCAGGCCGTGCTTGGCCATCAGTTGCAGGTAGTCCTCGCGCGGCGGAACGAAGATGTCGATGCCGCGGAAGCCGGTCTTGGTGGTGCCGCCATGCTCCACATTCGCCGGATGCACGCAGACGTCGCCGGCTTCCATGTGGAAGGTCTCGCCGCCGCAGACATGCTCCTCGGTCCCCTCCAGGATGACGAGGATCTGCACCGCCGGGTGTTTGTGCAGCGGGAACACGCATCCCGGCGGGTTGGTGATGAAGCTGAGCAGGGCGGGGCCG
>PLTJ01000050.1:15756-16077 GCA_003164455.1 Acetobacteraceae bacterium | reverse complement strand
TGGTGGTGCTGTGCGTGGTCGGCGGCTTCGCGGCGCTGGGCACGCTGATGTCGGTGGGCCTGATGATGCTGCCGGCGGTGGCGGCGCGCCATTTTTCCGCTGGTCTGCCGGGTCAGGTGCGCGCCTCGGTGGTGCTGGCGCTGTTGGCCTCCGTGGCGGGGCTGCTGCTGTCGTATCACGCCGACATCCCGGCGGGGCCGGCGATCGTGCTGTCGGCCGGCGCTCTGTGGGCGGCTGGGCTGCTGGCGGGTCCACGCGATAGTTTCCGCGCCAAGGTGTGGCGGCCGCATTACAGCGCCTGAGCAGAAGAACGAGGGCGCT
>PLTJ01000050.1:0-15731 GCA_003164455.1 Acetobacteraceae bacterium | reverse complement strand
GGCCCTTGGTGGGTCCCGGGCAAAGCCCGGGTGGGGTCCGGGGCAACGCCCCGGCTGGCGGCGCCGGCGGAATTCCGCCACGAAGCACCCCGAGACTGCGTTGGCTGGAATGGAGGATGCGATGGATTGGCGCGGCCGCAAGGTGTTGGTGACGGGTGGAGCGGGATTCCTGGGTTCGAATCTTTGTCATGCGCTGGCCGCGCGCGGCGCCCGTGTGGTCGCGCTGGACGGGTTCCTGTTCGGCGGTGGCGCCAACCCCGCCAACCTGGAGAGCGCCGACATCGAGCTGGTGCGCGCTGATATCCGCGAGGTCGATCTTCGCCCGCTCTGCGAAGGCGCCGATGTCATCTTCAACCTCGCCGCCCAGACCAGCCACATGGGCGGCCAGCGCGACCCGATGGCCGACATCGCGGTGAACGCGGTGGCGCAGGTGCGGCTGATCCAGGCGGCGCGCGAGGCGGCGCCGGATGCGGTGGTGGTGCACGCCTCCACCCGTCAGTTCTACGGCCGGCCGCTGCATCTGCCGGTGGACGAGGAGCACCCGGTGAACCCGCCAGACGCCAACGGGGTGTCGAAGTTCGCCGGCGAGCAGTACTGGATGATCGAGCACCGCACCATGAACCGGCCGGTGGTCAGTCTGCGCCTGACCAACTGTTATGGGCCTCGCCTGCGCATCCGCGACGCTCGGCAGGCCTTCCTCGGCATCTGGATCCGCGCCGTGTTGGAGGGCCGTCCGTTCGAGGTCTGGGGCGGCGAGCAGTTGCGCGATTTGACCTATGTCGACGACGTCACCGACGCTTTTCTCCTCGCCGCCGAGACGCCGGCATGCCATGGCCGCATCTTCAACCTCGGCGGTTCGCCGCCGGCCAGCCTGAAGCAACTGGCNNGCATCGACATCGGCAGCTACTACGCCGACGACCGCCTGTTCCGCGCCGCGACGGGCTGGGCGCCGCAGGTCTCGCTGGAAGACGGCATCCGCCGCTCGCTGGAGTGGTACCGGCCGCGGCTGGCGGCGTATCTGTGAAGGTCTCGCCATGAGCACAGTTCCGGCCAGCATCCCCCAGGCCAATCCCGGTGCCGGTTACCGCGCCTTGAAGGGCGAAATAGACGCCGCGGTGGCGCGGGCGCTGGCGTCGGGGTGGTACATCCTCGGCGCCGAGGGGCGCGGCTTCGAGGCCGAATTCGCGGCCTGGCTGGGGCTGGCGCACGCGGTGGGCTGCGGCAATGGCACCGATGCGCTGGCCCTGGCGTTGCGGGCCTTGGGCATCGGCCCGGGCTGCGCTGTCGCGACGGTATCGCACACCGCGGTCGCCACCGTGGCCGCCATCGAGATGGCCGGCGCGGTGCCGGTGCTGATCGACATCGACCCGGCGCACTACACCCTGGACCCGGTCGAGCTTGAAGCGGTGCTGGCCCACCCGCCCGCCGGCCTGCCGCCGGTGCGGGCGGTGATTGCGGTGCACCTCTACGGCGGGGCCGCCGATCTCGACGCCATTATCCCGATCTGCGCCCGCCATGGCGCGGCGGTGGTGGAGGATTGCGCCCAGGCGCACGGCGCGACGCTGGGCGGGCGCAAGCTCGGCACGCTGGGCGATGTCGCCAGTTTTTCCTTCTATCCGACCAAGAATCTCGGCGCGTTGGGCGATGGCGGCGCGATCGCCACCGGAAATACGGCGCTGGCCGAACGGCTGGCGGCGCTGCGGCAGTACGGCTGGTACCAGCATTACGTTTCCGACGAGGTCGGCGTGAACAGCCGGCTGGACGAGGTGCAGGCCGCCATCCTGCGCGCGAGGCTGCCGCATCTCGACGCCCACAACGCGCGCCGCCGCGCCATCGCGGCACGTTATGATGCGGCACTGGCGGCCGGAAACATCGCGCCGCCGGCGCGGCGCCCTGGTGGCGATCACGTGTTCCACCAGTACGTTGTCCGCGTGCCCAACCGTGCCGAGGTGCAGGCGGCGTTGCGCGCCCAGGGCATCGGCACCGGCGTGCACTATCCGGTGCCGGTGCATCTGCAATCCGCCTATCGCGGCCGGGTGGCGCTGGGGCCGGCGGCGTGCCGTGCGAGCGAGCGTGCCGCGGCGGAGGTGCTGAGCCTGCCGATGTATCCCGAGCTGTCCGACGCGGAGGTGGCGCGGGTCTGCGCGGCGATCGGGTTGCTGTAGCGCAGCTACGCCAGCGCGAGGGTGAGGACGCCCGCCATGATCAGGCCGATCGCGGTCAGGTGCATCATGGTCAGCGGTTCGTGGAAAACGTAGTGGCCGATCAGCGCCGCGGCGATGTNNGGCAGCGCCACCGACATCGGGATGCGCCGCAGCGCGATGATGTAGAGCATCGCCGCCCCGCCGTACAGCGCCAGCCCCAGGATGGTGCGCCAATCCATCAGTTGGGTGAGGAAATCGGGCGCGCCGGCGCCGGCCTTCAGCAAGGTCTGCCCGCCCATGCTGGTGGCGATCGCCGCCAGCAACACGGCCCAGTACATCACGCCGGGTCCTGGCGCGTGGCGGTGTCCGTGCTGCGCTCGATCAGCCGCACCGTGCCCTGCGGCTTGCCGTTGGCGGACAGGAAGGTGCGGCCGATATATTCGCCCATCACGCCCAGCACCATCGACTGCACCCCGGAAACCAGCAGGATGACGGTCATGGTGGAGGCCCAGCCGCTTGGCGTGTCGTGTGTGAACAGCGCCTCGAAGATGGTGGCGGCGGCACCGACCATGCCCAGCGCCGCCATCGCCACGCCGGCGAAGATGGCCAGGCGCAGCGGGGCGAGGGAAAAACTGGTGGCGAGATTGAGCCAGAGCCGGATCAGGCGCCTCAGGTTGTAGTTGGAGCGGCCCTCGGCCCGCGGCAGGTGGCGCACCTCGATGCTGTCGATGCGCTGCGTCACTTGCATGATCAGCCCGTCCACGTAGGGGTAGGGGCCGCGGTAGCAGGTGACGGAGTGCACCACCAGCGCCGACATGCAGCGGAACGACGACAGATAAAGGCCGCGCGGCTTGTCGAGCAGCCAGTCCGCCACCTTGTTGGCGAAGCGGCTGCCCAGATTGCGCCAGCGCGCGTGCGCCTTCGTCGCGTAGCGGGTATAGACGACGTCCCAGCCGCCCAGGCGGGCATGGTCGTACAGCTTCAGCACCTCCTCGGCCGGGTTCTGCAAGTCGTCGTCCATGGTGATGACGTAGGCGCCGCTGGCATGGCGCAGCCCGGTCATGACCGCATTGTGCTCGCCGTAGTTGCGGGCGTGCTCGACATAGACGATCGGCATCGGGGCGGCACGGACCAGCGCGCGACAGATTTCGCCGGAATTGTCGGGGCTGCCGTCGTTCACCAGCACCACTTCCATGCCGCCGTCGGGATGCAGTTTTGTCAATGCCTCGACCAGCACGCCGATGGTGGCGGCACCACGATAGACCGGCACGACAATGGACAAGCCCCGGGGGACGAACAGATCGGAAGCGGGACCAGTCACGGCGGTATCCGACGGGGCCGCGAGGGAGGCAGAGGGCATGCAGTCGGCATCCTTGGTCATGCTTCAGGGCGGATCGCGGTCGCAATGACGGACCCGCCGGCGGGCAGCGGGACGGGCAGGCGCCGTTCGATCGCCGTGATGGCATGCAACGTCGCATCCAGCCATGGCGAAAACGCGGCGACGTCGGAGGCCGCGCCGGCGCCGCGGGCGAGCAGCTTGCGCTGCACGACCATCAGCGGCAGCAGCAGCCCGTTCCAGTAACGGGCGCGCACATCGGTGAAGCCCGCCCGCCGCAAGGTCGCGCGCGTGAAGCTGGCGGTCCAGCGGCGCACATTGTGCACGTTGCGATCGTGCGCGGAGAGCAGCCAGGCATAGGCGGGCATGTTCACCACCAGCCGTCCGCCGGGCCGCAGCACGCGGTAGAGTTCGGCAAGCGCGGCATCGGGGTCGACGGCGGCGTGGCAGAGCACGTCCGCGGTGACCACGGCATCGAAGCTGGCCGCGGCGAACGGCAGGGCATTGACGCTGCCGCGGGCGATGGCGGCGCCGCTTTTTTCGCGCGCCCGGCGCGCCGCCGCGTCCGACCACTCGAGCCCGACCAGATCCAGCGCCGGGTGGGTTTGGCGCAGCGCCGCCAGCAGGCCGCCGGTGCCGCAGCCCGCGTCGAGCACGCGGCCCCGCACGCCGGCCAGGGCATCGCCCAGCCGCGCGCGCAGGGCGCGGTACCACCACATCCGTCCTTCGACGGCGTCCATCAGCGCGTATTCGTGCGGCTCCATGCACCCCCGCGGCTCATCCCGCCCGGCGGCTCACCCAGGCGTCGGTAGCCCCTTCCTACAGGAAGGGCGCCGCTTGCGTCAGCAGTTCCGCCAGCCCCGGCTCGTTCGGATCGCGCGGCTTGCCCGGGTGAATGATCGAGACCGGGCAGTTTTCCGCCGCTTCGACCAACTGGCGGAAGGTGCCGGCGGTCAGGTCGACGATGGACGCCTTGCGGTTGGCGTCGTAGGCGAACATGCGGTTGTTCACCGTGATGCACTCGTTGCAGGTGGTGCAACGCACCGACTCGATATAGGGCTCGCCGGGCTCGGGCTCCGGCTCGGCTGCCTCCTCGGGGGGCGTCGCTTCCGGCATCGGCGGTTCGGCAGCGGGCGGCGTGGCGGGCGGCGGAACCGGGGCGGCCTGCGTTGCCCACTCGAGGCGGGCCGCTTCGACCTGTCGCGCCGCGTACGAGTTGTGGATGCCGCCCAACTCCTGCAGCACATGCCAGCGATCGAGGCAGCGCCTGGTCTCGTGCAACAGAATGTCGTCGGCCAGTACCTTGTGCAGGCCTTCCTGGGCATCGGCCATGATCAGGCACGGCATGCGGTTCCCGGGGTCGGGCTGCGGCGGGGCCATCGCCTCGGCAACGGCCACCAGATGGCCGTTCCAGGCATCCGGCGCGATCCGTGCCAAATGCGGCGCGACGCGGCGGTCGCAGGCCAGGAAATCGACGAGGGTGAACGCCACCATCTCGCCCTGCCGCTGATGTCCGGCGTCCTCCCAGCCCAGCGCATGCACCGGCCAGTCGCGCTCGGCCTGCGGGTTGGCGTTCAGCGAGAAACGCGAGGCCCAGTCCGGCCCGGCGCCGGGATCGCAGACAAAGGCGGGAAAAGCGCGCGATTCCACCGCGGCGGCCGAGGCCAGATAGGGCGGCAGATCGGCGGTGGCCGGCCCGGCGCCGCTGTAGACGCTGAACAGCGCCGGCCCATTGTAGGCAAGTCCGGCCTGCACCCGGGCCAACTGGCTGAACAACTGCGACGCCCCGGCCTGGAGCACATACACCTCGCCCAGGGTCAACGCCGTGGCCGCCAGCGGCCGCACGCGCAGTCCGACCGTTGCCGTGCTGTCGTCCGTCGCCAGCAGGTCGTCGGTCTGCGCCAACACCTTGAACGGCAGCCCGGCCCCGAGCGCTTCGAGAAGCAGCGCCGCTTCGCCCGGCGTTGGCTGCTCGTCGGTAAGGCAGACCAGATAGCTTGGGGCGTCCGCGTCCAGCGACGGGCCAGCGCGGCCGGTGCCGACGAATAAGGCATCGTGCTCGGCTTCGTTGTAGTCCCCGGCCACTTCCAGCCGCGCCATGGCGATCGCGCGGGCCAGTTCGGCGGCGGCGGGCAGACGCTCGCGCCAGGCCTGCAAGGCCTCCCCGGCGGTCGCGAAGGTGAACCCGTAGGGCATGGCGCGGCTGCCCGGCAACGGCGCATAGCGCTGGGTTTGCAGCACCGTCAGCAGCCAGGTGATGCGCCGGCGCCGCTCGTCGTCCAATCCGCGGGCTGGGGCGGTTCGGTCGAGCAGATCCGCCATCGCGTCGAAGTCGAAGTTGGCTTCCAACGCCGATCCGATCGCCGCGCGCAGCCGTTCCGGCCTGCGCCCCTCCGGCGAGGCGGCGAAATCGGCCCTCAGAATGTCTTTCAGTCCTGCCGCCAGGCGGCCGATCATGGCACTGAGACGCGTCAGCTTGGCGCTCTGGCCCTCACTCCATTCGTGCATCAGCACGCGTGCGGCGAGCGCGCGGTCACAGCCGGCCAGCATGCCGTCGCGCGGCAGGACGGGGCGCAGCCGGTCGAGGCTCTCGCGCACCTCCGCATCGGCACCGATCAGCGCCGCCGAGGCGATCTCCCAGGCATCCGCCAGACTCTCCGCCGCGCCTTCCGCGACCAGCCGGCGCAGCGCCCGTTCCATGCGCCCGGCATGGCCGCGCAGGCGCTCGGCCGCCTCGCCGTCGCCGGCATCGGCCAGCGCCGCGTCGAACAGCCCGGACAGGCTCTGCGCCGGCGTGCCTGGGCTCAGCACGAGGGGAAAATCGTGGCGCAGCGCGGCGAGGTCGCGATACGGCGCGAACAGCGCCGGCAGCAACCCACGCCCGTCGATCGGCTCCACCGCGCCGGCCGAGAGACGGCCGGTGAGGTGGAAGGCGAGCTGGTCATGGAATGCGACGTGCATTTTTTTCTACTTTGCCGGTGACTTGCCCGCGCAGGCTCACTCTGTGTCCGGCACGACGGCGGCGGACGCGCCTTGCGGCCAGATGGTGAATTTGTCGAATTCGGCTTCCAGCCCGGTACGGACACGCTCGGGCGTGTGCCCCTGAACGGGGCGGCGCAAGTCCTCGTAACAGGGCACGTCGGGGTCGTGGTACAGGATGCCGACCGGGATCGGGTCCTGCATCGCCGCCACCGCGCGCGCCGCGACGAGGTCGCGCGGATCGTGTTCGCGCTGGTTGCGATAGATTTTCGCCAGCTCCGGGCTGATGGCGAGGCCGCGCTCGTGGTGCAGCAGGCACACCCTTTGCGGGTCGCGGACGAACGGCTCGAACAACTTCGGCAGCCATTCCGGGCAACGTTGCAGGATGCGCACGAACGAGCAGCCGCGGTGGCGGTGAGCCGCGCGCAGGATGTCGTAGAGCACCTCCGGAATCCAATCGACGGCTTGCGCCACGAACGAGACGTTCTGCACGCCGAGCGTCACTTGCAGCGGTTGCAGCGCTTCCAGCCACGAGCCCCGCGGGGTGGTGTTGCTGCGCGTGCCCACCGGCGACGTCGGAGAAGCCTGCTTCTTGGTGAGGCCGTAGATCTGGTTGTCGTGCAGCATGACCGTGAGGTTCATGTTGTAGCGGATGGCGTGGATCCAGTGCGCCGCGCCGATGCTGCAACAATCGCCGTCGCCGGTGTTGACGAACACGGCAAGGTCCGGCCGCGTCAGGCGGATGCCCTCGGCAATCGGCAGGGCGCGGCCATGGATCGTGTGCAGCCCGTAGGTCTTCATGTAATGCGGGAAGCGGCTGGAGCAGCCGATACCGGAGACGAACACCGTCTTCTCCGGACGGAGATCTTCGTCGCGGCACAGCCGCTGCACGGCGGCAAGGATGGCGTTGTCCCCGCACCCCGAGCACCAGCGCGGCACCCCGCTCTGGTAGTCCTCCAGGGCGTGCTGTTCGTCGTGCAGGCGCAGCAGGCATTCGGTGGCGTCGCTCATCGATTTTCTCCCGGCGCGCCGCGCAGCTTGTCCAGCGCGGCCAGGCGGATGGAGCCGGGCTTGATGGGCTGGCCCTTGACCTCGCTCCAGCAGTCGACGTCGATCAGGGTGCGGGCGCGCAGCAGCATGGCGAGCGCCGAATAGCGGCGGTTGTCGGCGTCGATCATCGGATCGTCCGGCCGGTCGCTCCAGTTGCCCTCCACCGTCATCACCCGGCGGAAGCGCTGCATGATCGCCTTCAGGCCGGGCTGCATGGGTTGCAGGAAGAAAAGATGCAGCGAGGCGACGCGGTGGCCCTCGGCGCGCAGCCCATCGATGGCTTCCTCAATAGCGCCGCGCGTGCTGCCCCAGCCCACGATCAGCAGGTCACCCTCGGCATCACCGTACACCGGGGGCGGGCGCAGGGTTTTCGCCAGCGTGGCGAGCTTCAGGCTGCGCGCACGGATGCTGTCCTGATTGCTGGCGGGATCGTAGGCGACGTGGCTGGCGCGGTCGTGCGCCAGACCGGTGAGCGTGTACATGCCGCCGGGCTGGCCGGGGATGAAGCGCTGCGACAGGCCCGTCGTGGGGTCCCAGTCGTACGGGAGAGCGCCGGCGGCCACCGGGTTCTGGTCGGCCGGCGGGGCGAGCCAGGCTTCGTCAAACTGCGGCCGCGGGATCGGCTGCTGCGAGGTGGCGAGCGCGGCGTCGGACAGCACCACCACCACCATGCGAAAGGTTTCCGCGAGTTTGCGGGCGGTGATGATGGAATAGAAGCACTCCTCGATGGTCGACGGCGCCAGCACCACTTTCGGCGCGTCGCCATGGCTGCCGAACATGGCGGCGAGCAGGTCGCCCTGTTCGACCTTGGTGGGCTGGCCGGTGCTGGGGCCGCCACGCTGCACGTTCACCACCACCAGCGGGATCTCGCCCATCACCGCCAGCCCGATGCCCTCCTGCTTGAGCGAATAGCCCGGGCCCGAGGTGATGGTGACGGCGCATTTGCCGGCATAGGAAGCGCCGAACGCGAAGGCGCAGGCGGCGATCTCGTCCTCGGCCTGGTGCACCATGCCGCCGACCTTCTCGAATACGTCGCTGAGGTAGTGCGACGCCGAGGTGGCCGGAGTGATCGGGTACATGGCGCAGACCTCCATGCCGGAGGCCAGGATGCCCAGCGCGAGCGCGGTGTTGCCGTTGATCACCATATGCGGTTCGGTCACCGGGGCCGCGGGAATCCGGAATCGAATGTCGAGGTTGCTCTCGGCCCAGTCGAAGCCGGCCTCCAGCAGCGCGACGTTCTGGGTGACGACCTTTTTGTCCTTCTTGCCGAAGGCGCGCGCGATCTGCTCGCGCGCCAGCGGAACGGACAGGCTGTAGATGCGGCACAGCATGCCCAGGGCGAACATGTTCTTGCCGCGCCGGGGGTCGGAAACCAGCTTGTGGCATTCCCGTTCCATCGGGATCTCACGCACATCGTAGCCGGCGGCGACGAGCTGGTCGTGGACCTGGACGTAGTCGGCGGCGATGTCGGGGTCGCGGTCCTCGCGCCACATGCTCTCCAGCAGGATGATGCAGCCCGGCTTGAGCTCCCCGGCGCTGACACGGCCGAGCAGGACCTGCTCGTTGAAGGCGACGGCCAGATCGGTCTCGCCGCCGCCATTGGTGACGGGTCCCGCCCCGAGGCGGATACGGTTGCCGCTGGCGCCGGCGGTGCTGCGGGCGGGCGGGCGGATTTCGGCGGGGATGATTTCCACCGTCCACACGCCGTTGCCCATGCGCGCGGCGATGGCACCGAGTGCCTGGCCGCAGCGCTGCGCTCCCTCGCCGGAATCGCTGATGATCTCGACGATGTGCTCGGTGAGCACGATCGGCTCGCGGGCGCCGGCGGGGCGTTCGAGCGGGATCGTAACGGCGTCGTTCATGGTTGCCTCGGACGGGTCAGGCGACCCGTAAGCGGACGAAATTGCGTTGGTCGGGCGTCAGGCCGAACAGGCTTGCGGACGGATCGCCCGGGACGCGCAACGCGGAAGGATCGGACAGGCCCAGATAGGCCTTCATGCTGCGCGCGGCGTGCCGTCCGGCGCCCATCGCCTCGATGACGGTGGCGGCCCCGGTGACGATGTCGCCACCCGCGTAGACCCCGGCAATCGAGGTGGCGAGATCGTCGTCCACCGCGATGTAGCCGCGTTTGTTCAAGGCGAGTCCCGAGGTCTGGCCGATGATCGGGTTGGCGTTGGTGCCGATGGCAAACACCACCAGGTCGACGTCCAACTCGTGCTCGCTGTCTGGCACCGGCACCGGGCGGGCACGGCCGGAGCTGTCGGGCTCGCCCAGCATCATGCGCTGGCAGCGCAAGCCACGCACGCCGCCGCCGAAGTCGCCGAGCACCGCGACCGGAGCGGTCAGCCAGTGGAATTCGACGCCTTCCTGTTCGGCATGGTGGACTTCCTCGGCGCGCGCCGGACATTCAGCTGGGCTGCGGCGATAGACGCATGTCACCTGCTCGGCGCCGAGCCGCAGGCAGACGCGCATGGCGTCCATGGCGGTGTTGCCGGCGCCCACCACGGCGACGCGGCGGCCGAGCGGCAGCGGCGTGTCGACGTTCGGGAAGTCGCGCGCTCGCATCAGGTTGCAGCGGGTCAGCAATTCGTTGGCCGACAACACGCCGTTCAGTTGATCGCCGGGAATTCCGAGCATGGTCGGATAGCCCGCCCCGGTGCCGACGAAAACGGCGTGGAAACCGAGTTCGTCGATCATCTGCTCGATGGTGAACAGCCGGCCGACCAGGGTGTTGCATTCGAACACGACGCCCAGTCGCTGCAGCGCGGCGATCTCGGCATCGATCACCCGGTTGGGCAGCCGGAAGTCGGGAATGCCGTAGCGCAGCACGCCGCCGGGAAGGTGGAACGCCTCGAAGACGGTGACGGCACAGCCCGCGCGGGCCATGTCGGCGGCGCAGGCCATTCCCGCGGGTCCGGAGCCGACGATGCCGATGCGGAACCGGTTGGGCTCGATATAGGGGCGCCGGGCGAACCCCTCGGCAATGGCACGGTCGCCGACGAAGCGCTCCAGCCTGCCGATCGCCACCGGCTCCAGCGACTCGCCGACCAGGCACACGCCCTCGCACTGGTTTTCCTGCGGGCAGACCCGGCCGCAGACCGCCGGCAGCAGGTTGGCACGGGCCAGCACGTCGTAGGCGCCGCGCACATCGCCCTCGCCGATGCGGGCGATGAAGCCGGGGATGTCGATACCCACCGGGCAGCCGGCGATGCAGCCCGGCTCGGGGCAGAGCAGGCAGCGCTGCGATTCCAGCAACGCCTCGGCATCGTCGTAGCCGAGGGCCACCTCCTCGAAGTTGGTGCGCCTGATCTGCGGGTCCTGCTCACGGGCCGGCGTGCGCTGCTGCGGGATGGTGCGAATGGTCCGTTTCTTGGCCATCTTTCCGATCGCTTCGGTTCGGTCAGGGGGCGGTGGCGGCGAGGGTGCGCATGCGGCAGGTCTCGCTCCAGCGTTCCGTGGCCACCTTTTCCTCGTTGGCGTAGCGGCGCAGGCGGACCATCAGGTCCTCGAAGTCGACGAGGTGGCCGTCGAAATCCGGTCCGTCGACGCAAGCGAATTTCACCGTGTCGCCGAGCTTCACCCGGCAGCCGCCACACATGCCGGTGCCGTCCACCATGATCGGGTTGAGGCTGACCGTGGTGTGGATGCGGTGCGGCCGGGTGGCCTCGGCACAGGCCTTCATCATGATCAGCGGCCCGATCGCCACCACCTCGTCGATGTCGGGATGGGCGGCGATGGCACGCTCGACGCCGTCGCTGACGAAACCCTTCATCCCGGCCGAACCGTCGTCGGTGCACAGAATGACTTCGTCGCAGACCGCGCGGAAGCGGTCCTCCCAGAACACCAGGTCGGCGGTGCGGAAGCCGAGGATGCCGATGACGGTCGCNNCAGGTCTGTTGCATTTCCTTCGTCGTCTTGCCGACGGCCTGGATGACCAGGGTGATCGTGCCTTCGTCGGCGTCAAAATCGGCGATCGTGAGCGGGATGCGCTCGCCCTCGGCGTGCGACATGACGATCACGAATTGACCGGGCTGGGCGGCACGCGCCATCATGGGATGGCGGACCGCAAGCAGGTAGGTAACCGGCGAGAAGTCTTCCCGCCGGACGATTTCGAATCCGGCGGCAATTTCCGTGTTTGGCATCGAGCGCCTCCTCCCTATGTCACGAGGCACGTGACATGGCGACGGCGTTGCCGCCGTGTGCCGAGCAGCGATGTCCTTGTTCCGAGTCCATCTCATTGACCTAAATCAAGGAGCGACATGCGTGCGCCGCATGCCACGAAAGCGCCCGACCTACCCGGCGGTCTGCGGCACCAATGCTTCGGCCTCCGGGCGGGCGGCAATGTTCGCCTCGGTCAGCGTCCGCCAGGCGCCCCCGGTGAGGATCTCGCTGGGACGGAAGCGCGCCTTGTAGGCCATCTTGCGGCTCTCCGGCACCCAGTAGCCCAGATAGACATAAGGCAGGCCGGACCGCCGCGCGCGCTCGATCAGCCACAGGATGGTGTAGGTGCCGAGCGAGCGCCGTTCCTGGTCAGGGGCAAAGAAAGAATAAACCGCCGACAATCCGTCGCCGAGCCGGTCGGTCAGGCAGGCGCCCAGCAGCCGGTCGTCGCCATCGCGGAACTCCGCCATGAAGGTCTCGATCGGCGTGTCCTCGACCATGGCGCGGTAGTCATAGAAACTCATCGTGGCCATGTCGCCGCCGCGGTGACGGACCTGCTGATAGCGCTGGAATAATTGAAACTGTTCGGCGGTGGCGCGCGCCGGCAGTTCGAACCCCGCCAACCCCGCATTGGCGCGGCGGATGCGCCGCAGCGTGCGGTCGGGCTGGAAGTCGGCGGCCGGGACGCGGATCGGGATGCAGGCGTTGCACCCCGGGCAGACCGGCGCATAGGCGATGTTGTGGCTGCGCCGAAACCCCGCCCGCGACAGCCGATCGTGCAGCAGGTCCGAATCCGGCCCGGTAATCTCCGTTACCACCTTGCGCTCGGTGCGCCCGGCCACGTAGGGGCAGGGCAGCGGCGCGGTGGTGTAGAAAAACTGCGGACGGCGCGGCGACGTATAGCTCATGCGTGCGGAACACCTCCTGGATGCATGTTCCAGGGGCCTCCGGGTGGCGTCAAGGACGCCAGCGCGTCGGTCCGCACCACCACCAACCCGGCCACAATGTCGTGCAGAGTGCGCCGGCGGGTGGTCAGCAGCGCCACCACCAGCCACACCGCCCCGAGCACAACCGTGACGTAGAAGCCGACCACGCTGACCAGCGCCTCCAGCACGTCCGGCCGGCCGAAATCGCGGTTGCGGCGCACCACCAGGCCCAGCAATGCCTGCCCGGGCGTGGCCGAGAGCGGGCTCGCCAGGAACAGGAAATGATACAGCGGCGGCACCGCCGGCAGCAGCTCGAGCAGCGGGAAGCCGAAACCGAGGGTCAGCAGGCCGAACAGGAACAGACCCGTCCACAGCCCCGCCATGATCACCCCGATCAGCAGCAGGTCGACCAGGAAACCCAGCACGCGGCGGGACAATACGCCGTGGGTGAGCCAGTCATCCACCAGCGCGCCAGTCGGTCGGGAGGGCGGCCAATGCGGCACGCTCATTTTGTTTCTCCGGGCATCAGGGTCAGCCGGACCGCCACCGCGTCGGACTGTGCTGGGATCATGATCATCGCGCCGTCACGCCAGAGTTGCACGAAATTACGGGCGAGCGGGGTCAGCACATGGCCGGATTGGCCGGGAGCCACCACGAACAGGCTGCGCTCCAGGTTGGCGAGGTCATAGACGCCACGGAACGAGGCCCCGTGCACCGCCGCGAACGAACCGAGCGCCATGCCGGCACGGAACAGGGTGGAATCGTCGCCGGGGGCGGCGATCCGCACCTCGGTGGCCGGACCGAGCAGCGGGATGGCGCGCAGGAGCGGGGGGGCGAACACCGCCTGGTGCGCCGTGCCCCAGCGCCAGGCCGCGGGGTCGGGGCCGAATTGCGGTGCCAGGTCGGCGGTGGCCGCCGCCAGCGCACCGGGCAGCAGAACACGGCAATCGCCACCGCACAGCACCCCGCCCTCGGGGCTCAGCGCGCTCGGGATCAGCGTGGTCCAGGGCGCCGCCGCCGCCATCGCGCCGGGCGGGACGTTCGTACGCGCCAGGATTTCGCGGTACAGGCGCTGCATCCAGGCGTTGAAAATGAGGGGCTGCGGCAGGTCGGCGGCGGTGTTGCCGTCCCAGTCCGCCAGCAGGGCAAGCGCCTGGGCGGGCAACCCGGCCGGAGCCACCACCGCGCGCAGGCCGGGCAGCAGATCGCGTGCCACCAGATCGACCGTATCGGTCTGCATGGCGGCAAAGTCGGCGGGATCGAACGGGCCGGGCCGGTCCAACAACGCACGGATACGCCGGGCGCGGGCGTCGTCGAACCAATCGCGGCCAAGATTGGGGGAAAAATCGGGCGGAGCGATGCGCTCGTTGGCGTTCAACAACCGCCCGCTGGCCGGTGCCAGCACGTGCGGCAGCAGGTCGCCGCTGGCGAACCCGGTCCAGTCATGGCTGCCATCCGCCCCTTGCACGGCTTGGCTGCCGTCGCCGGCGCGGCGCAGGGGCACCCGTCCGGTGACGAACAGGCCGATGCCCTGGCGGTCCGCAACCAGCAGATTCTGCACCGGCGCGACGATCAACGGGGCGGCGCGGCCGGCCTCGGCGACGCTGCCGGCGCGGTTCAAGGCCAGCAATCCCGGCGCGGCGTCGCCCGGCGCGAGGTTGGCGGCCGCCAGCGCCAACACCACGTCCGAGCGGCCGACCAGGTCGCTGATCACGGGTCCATGCCGGGTTTCGCGCACCCGCAGCGCCACGTCCGGGGCGCCGCGCACATGGATGATCTCCTCGCGCACCGTGTAGGGGCGCGGGCCGTCCGGCGTCAGGTAGGCATCCGGGCCGGACGGCGTCTCGACGAACAGATCCTGGGTGGCCGCGCCGGTGGTGGTGAAGGTCCAGGCGATATGATCGTTGTGGCCCAGCACCAGGAAGGGCACGCCCGGAGCGGTGGCGCCGACCAGCGTGCCCTCCGGGGTGTCGATGCGGGCGAGGTACCAGATGCCGGGCAGGCCGAAGCCCAGATGCGGGTCGCCGGCCAGCATCGGCGCGCCGCTGGCGCTGTGGCGTCCGTCCACCGCCCATTCGTCGCTGGCGGTCGCGGGCAGGGTGAAGGGAGCGGGGAAGTCGGGCAACACGGCGGCAAGCCGCGCGGCCACCCCGGCCATGCCCGGGTCCAGGGCAGCCTGGGGCTGGCCCGCGCCACCGGCGGCGTGGGGCCACAGGGCCGCGATCGCCGGATCGGGCAGCCGGCCCGCCAGCGACAGGCGGGCCAGCTCGGTCCGCCAGCTGCCGGACAGCCAGACGCCCATGGTGCGTCCCCACAGCAGGCTATCGACCGGCGTCCACGGGCGCGGCGCGCCGAGCAGGAGAAACTCGGCGCCGGCGAAGCGTCCGCGGGCGGCAATCCAGGCATTCACCCCGCGCGCATAGGCGTCCAGCATGGCGCGCGTTTCGGCGGGCAGGGCGGGATAGTCGGCCTCCGCCCGCACTTTCAGCCCGAGCGTGCGCATCATGCGGTCCAGTGGCAGGGTCGCCGGGCCGGCGATTTCCGACAATTCGCCCGCCGCGGCGCGCCGCATCAGGTCCATCTGGGCCAGACGCTCGCGCGCATGGACGAACCCCAGCGCCGCCGCGGCGTCCAGCGCATTGGTTGCGTGAATGCGCGGGATGCCGTCGCGATCGATTGCCACCGTGACCGGCCCCGCCAGCCCGGGCAGCGCGGCCCGCAGGTCGCCGCCGGGCAGGCTCATCCACAGCAGCCCCGCGATGGCGCAGGCCGCCAGCAGCAGCAGCACCACGGCCAAGCCGAGCAGCCGCCGGAGGAAGCGAAGCGCAGGACGCATACACGACAGGTGGCGATGCCGCCCGCCCAGGGGAAGAGACGATCGGGCGAGCCGTTCGCCCCCCATCATTCCACCTGGCATCTCACCCGGCGGCACAACCGTGAAACGGTGCTATAATGGAGACCCTGCCGGGGCCGTCCCGGCCGGTACGGATCCCTGCGAGGTGAGACCATGTGGCTGCTGACGACCTTCGGCTTCTTCAGCATCGTGGAGAAACCCGAGGACCGCGGGACCGGCATGGTCACCGTGCGCGCCCGGGTGCGCGGCGATATCGAATCGCTGCGCGCGAAATACCTGCC
>PLTJ01000094.1:20587-24791 GCA_003164455.1 Acetobacteraceae bacterium | reverse complement strand
CCTACCTGGGCTGGGGCAAGACCACCCAGCTCGGCTACGGGCTGGGGTTGGCCATGGGGGCGAAGCTCGCCCATCCCGACAAGCTGTGCATCAATGTCTGGGGCGACGCGGCGATCGGCTTCACCGGCATGGACTTCGAGACCGCGGTGCGTGAGCGCATCCCCATCATGTCGGTCCTGCTCAACAACTTCTCGATGGCGATCGAGCTGAAGGTGATGCCGGTCTCGACCGAGAAATACCGTTGCACCGACATCTCCGGCGACTACGCGGCGATGGCGCGCGCCTTTGGCGGCTACGGCGAGCGGGTGAGCACGCCCGAGGAGATCGTGCCCGCCATCCGCCGCGGCATCGCCAAGACGCAGGCCGGCGTGCCGGTGCTGCTGGAGTTCCTGACGTGCAAGGAGACCGCCGTCGCCCGGCCCTGAACCAGGCGGGCGCGGCTGGAGCGATTCCAGACAGACTGGAATCGCTCCAGCTCCTTTTTCGCGAGCAATTTAGCCAGCTCGCGGCTCGCTGCACGATCTGCTCAAGCTGGCATTGCTCTACAGTTTCGTCTTCAGCGCCGCCACGTAGCCGCGGTTCCAGGTCGGGCACATCATGACCTCGTTCATCACCACCCGCTTCGGCAGGCAGGCGATGTAGCGGATCAGGTCGCCGAGGTCCGCGGGCTGCGCCATGCGGGCGCGCTCCTCGGCGCTCGCGGGCACTGGGCGCTTGTCCAGCATTGGGGTGGCGACCTCGCCGGGCAGCACCGCCGTGCAGCGGATGCCGTTGACGCATTCCTCCATGTTGAGGGAGTGGCTCAGCGCCACCACGCCATGCTTGGCGGCGACGTAGCCGGGCCCGCTCAACCCGCTGACGAAACGGCCCGCCATGCTGGCGGTGAGGATCAGCACGCCGTCCTGCTGGGCCCGCATGGCCGGCAGCACCGCGGTGATGCAATAGAACACGCTGTTCAGGTTGCCCGCGATCAGCTCGTCCGCGCCCGCGGCCGTCAGGTGCGCCCAGGCGCGGTGCTGGATGTTCGTCCCGGCATTGGCCACCAGGATGTCCAGGCGGCCGAATTTCTTCACGATCCGCCCGGCGATGGCCTGCACCTGATCGGACTGGGTCAGGTCGCCGGCCTCGACGGTGGCGGCGGCGCCGATCCGCCCGGCGACCGATTCCAGCTTGTCGCGGCTGCGCCCGGTCAGCACGACCGCGGCGCCCTCGCCAGCGAGCGCGATCGCCGCTGCCTCGCCGATGCCGCTGCCCGCTCCGGTCACCCAGGCGACCTTGCCCTCAAGCTGCTTCATGCCTGCCCCTCCTTACCCTGTCTTGTGGCGCGCGCCGCGCCGTGGTGGATTGCCGGCGCAGCCGATCGCGCGAGGAAACATGAAAATCACCGGAATAGAAACCCTCTGCGCCGATGCCGGTTGGCGGACCTTCTCATTCCTCAAGGTCACCACCGATACCGGCATCACGGGTTGGTCCGAGTATGCCGATAGCGAAAGTTTCGGCAGTCCCGGGGTCGCGCGGGTGATCGAGGCGCTGGCGCCGATCGTCATCGGCCGCGACCCGCGCCCGACCGAACAGGTGATTGCCACCCTTCGCGTGCTCACCCAGCATGCCGCGCTCGGCGGACTGACCGCGCTCGCCATCGCGGCCATCGAGAACGCGCTGCTAGACATCAAGGGCAAGGACCTTGGCATACCTGTGTATGCGCTGTTCGGCGGCCCCGTGCGCGAGCGCCTGCCCACCTACTGGTCGCACGCCGGCACCTATCGTGTCCGCAACGCCGCCATGATGGGGGTGGCGGAACTGCGCAGCTACGACGACCTGGCGCGCCACGCCGCGGAAATCCGCGACCGCGGATTCAAGGCAATGAAGACCAACCTGATGCCGAGCGTGGCGGGCCGGCTGACAGGTTTCGCGCCGGGCTTCGGGCGCACGCCAGGCTGGCCGGAGCTGAACTGGGACCAGGCCGCCGTGCGCGGCGCCGCCGATACCATGGCCGCCCTGCGCGCCGGCGCGGGGCCGGACATGGGGCTGATGCTCGACCTCAACTTCCACTTCAAGACCGAGGGATTCCACCGCATCGCCGACGCGGTGGCGCCGTACGACCTGACCTGGCTGGAATTCGACATCCACGACCCCGCCGCGCTCAGGCTGATCCGCGACCGCGCCCCCTGCCCCATCGCCAGCCTTGAGACGTTGTGCCATCGGCGCGAGTTCAAGCCCTATTTCGAGGCCTACGCGACGGATGTGGCGATCATCGACGTGCTGCGGAACGGGCTGGCCGAGTCGCTGAAAATCGCGGCGATGGCGGAGGTCTATGGGGTCAATGTCGCCCCGCACAACTACTATGGTCCCCTCGCCAGCGCCATCAGCGCCCATCTCTGCGCCGTGGTGCCGAATTTCCGCATCATGGAGACCGACATCGACGGTGTTCCCTGGCGCGACGAATACGTAACGGCGGCGCCGGCGATCGAGAACGGCGAGATGGTACTGCCAACCGGCGCCGGCTGGGGTATCGTTATCAACGAGGCCGCGGTGCGCGCGCGGCCACCTCGTACGTAGAGCGCAACAAGGAGTAAAGACGTGGCGAAATTCCGCATTCTCACCCCATCCGGGGCGAGCTTTACCGTCAGCGGCGGCGGCTACAGCGACGAGTCGAAGGCGCTGGAGGAGCTCGACGTCGAGTTCTTCGAGTGCGAGCCGACCGAGGAGGCCTTCATCAAGGCCGCGCCCGAGGCCGACGCCGTCTATGCCAAGGGCATGAAGTTCACCAAGCGCATGATCGACGCGCTGCCCGCGAAGTGCCGCGGCATCGTCCTCGGCAGCGTCGGGGTTGACGCCGTCGATGTCGTCGCCGCCACCGTGCGCGGCATCCCGGTGACCAACTGCCCGGACACCTTCATCGAGGAAGTGGCCGACCACGCCATGACCCTGCTGCTCGCCGGCCATCGCCGGGTGATCGAGCAGGACCGCATGGTGCGCACCGGCCGCTGGGGCGAAGGCCGCCCGGCGCTGTTGCAGATTCCCCGGCTGATGGGCCAGACGCTCGGCTTCGTCGCCTTCGGCCACGTCGCCCGCTGCACCGCGCTGCGCGCCCGGCCGTTCGGCCTGCACATGAAGGCCTACGACCCGTTCATCGAAGAACTGGTGATGCCGGCCTACGGCGTCGAACCGGCGAGCCTGCAGGACATGCTGAGCACGTCGGACTTCGTCTCCATGCATGCGCCGGCAACGCCGCAGGCCCAGGGCATGCTGAAGGAGAAGCACTTCCGCATGATGAAGCCGACGGCCTGGTTCATCAACACCGGCCGTGGCCCGACGGTGGACGAGAAGGCGCTGATCCGCGCCCTGCAGGAAGGCTGGATCGCCGGCGCCGCGCTGGATGTGCTGGAGCAGGAGCCGCCGCGGCAGGACAACCCGCTGCTGCAGATGCCCAACGTCATCCTCAGTGCCCATACCGCCTCGGCTTCCGCGCGGTTCGACCCGGCCCGCAAGCAGCACGTCGGACAGGAACTGTCGCTGCTGCTGTCCGGCCGCTGGCCGATGAGCTGCGTCAACCCGGCGGTGCTGGTGAAGACCAACCTGATCCGCTGGCAGCCCTACTCGATGGAGCGTGGGCCGAACTCCTGACGCCAAACCGTGTCCGGGGGCCGCTGGAGCGTGATCGCTTGAGGCGGCACCGTCGAAAAGCGTGAATCACGCTCTCAAACAAAGACCTGGACCATGACCGCTTCACCTATCCGAAGCGGTCATGGTCCAGGCCCCCGGAGCGATTCCGCACGCGGCTACACGATCGGGGCGCTTTTGATGGTCGCCTCGATGCTGTGCTTCGCCAGCATGGATGCCACCACCAAGTACATCATTCATGACTACGGTGTGGCGCAGGTGCTGTTTGTGCGCTCGTTCGTGTTCACCGGTTTCGCCGCCCTGCTGGCGCATCGCCGGGGTGGGCTGCGGCGGGCCATGCACAGCGCGCGGCCCTGGTTGCAGGCCGGACGCGCCGCGCTGGCGGTGGCGGAAAGCGCCGCCTTCGTCCTTGCCTTCCGCTACCTGCCGCTGGCGGACGCCCATTCGGTCGGGTCGTCTTCGCCGCTTTTTGTCGTCGCGCTGTCGGCGCCGCTGCTCGGCGAACGGGTCGGCCGCGATCGCTGGCTAGCCGTGCTGGCCGGGTTCGCCGGGGTGCTGCTGATCATCCGGCCCGGTTTCA
>PLTJ01000094.1:0-20555 GCA_003164455.1 Acetobacteraceae bacterium | reverse complement strand
CCCGGCTGGACGCCGCCGACCGGCCAGGCTTGGGTGCTGCTGACCGTCATCGCGCTGCTGGGCTGTCTCGGTAGCCTGGCGCTGACCGTCGCGCTGGCGGTGGCCGAGGCGGCCGCCATCCAGCCCTACAGCTATACGCTGCTGCTCTGGGTGACGGTGCTGGGCATGGTCGTGTTCGGCGACGTGCCGGATCGCTGGACCGTGGCCGGCGGCGCCATCGTGGTGGCGAGCGGGCTGTATGCCTGGCACCGCGAACGCGTCCTGCGGGCCGCCGCGGCGTCCTCGTGACGCTGCCCCCGACGGCCTGACGGGATCGGAACCTTTCCTTAACAGGCCCCGCCCAAGCTGCGGCCCAGGCAGCACGGGAGCGTATCGGTGAAGACGGAACGCGGAACGACCGGGCCTGCGCACGGGCTTGTGATGGATGCTCCCCAGATGAAATAAAAACGAAGATACGACGATTCCACCATCCCTGGGATGGACGGAACGTAGAACATAATAATTACGTTACAAAACTGTTGCCTATTTCTTATTGAAGTTTATCGAATTGAAATTTTCATTTCTTATACGGAGCAACGGTATTTTCGGGCATCCGGCGTAAGAATAATCCCTTTTTGCCGGAATTGGGCATTACTCTTCACGCAACGGCCCCCTCGCCACGCGCGGATGGCCCCGGAAACCCGGGGCATCGAACCCTGGAGGCGGCAAGGATGGCTGCGGCGGTTCGACACTTCCTGGCGGTACGGCGCGGCCACGCTGTCTCGCTTTCGCTCGCCGTGCTGATGCTGTTCGCCACGTGCTACGTCGGTGGCCCCTTCATTACCCTATGGCGGATCACCCGGGCGCTCGACAACGGCGACCACGACGCCTTGCGGGGCGTGATCGACTGGAACGCGGTCCGGCAGGGATTGAAGGACGATACCGCCGAGGGGCTGCTCGGCATGCCGCAGCAGGCGTTGGCGGCCAGTGACACGCTGCCGCCGTTCGGGGCTGGCTTCGTCAGCGGCATCGTTGCCACGGCGGTGGACCGGCAGGTCACGCCGCAGGGTCTGTTGCAGGCGGTCCGTCTGCTCGGCCCCGGCGGCGCGGCGCCCTTCCCCACCATCGTCGCTGCCCGCTTCAGTTCGCCGGCGCAGTTCGATCTCGCCGTGCGCGTCCCCTGCCAGGATGCGGGCGAGGAACCGCTGCATCTGCGCCTGGCGTTTCAGACCGGGGTCTGGCGGTTGATGCGCGTGTGGATCCCGCAGGACCTGATGGACCGTGCCGCCGACCGCACCTGATGCCACCCGCCTGAGGAGCGCGCTTTCGCATCCCGGCATGACCGGAAACGCGCTATGACGCGCCAGCGCGCCGGTCATGAAGGAGCACGCCATGCATGACATCCTGGCGGGCGGCATGGAATGGGAATGCAGCATGAACGACAACCAGACAGGTGTGGCGATGACTGAAGCTTTCCCACGGCTTGGCCGGCGACTGCGGTTGGGCCTGGTGGGCGGTGGACCCGGCAGCTTCATCGGCCCCGTGCACCGCGCCGCCGCNNATCACCCCGTACCGGTCGGTGGCGGAAATGTGCGCCGGCGAGCCGGGGCTGGACGCCGTCGCGGTGATGACGCCGAACCATCGCCACTTCGACGACTGTCGGACCGTGCTGGAGGCGGGACTGCATGTGGTCTGCGACAAGCCGCTGACCAATACGCTGGAGGAGGCGTGTGCCCTCGCGGCGCTGGCCGCCGCGCGCGGGCGTATATTCTGCCTGACCCACGCCTATGCCGCCTATCCGATGATCCGCCAGGCCCGCGCCATGGTCGCCGCCGGCACGCTGGGCGCGCTGCGCGCCGTGCAGGTGGAATACCTGCAGGCCGGCATGAGCCAGCGCGTGGAAGACGGGCCGCTCACGGCCAAGCTGCGCTGGAAGCTCGACACGGCACAATCCGGGCCCTCGTTGGTGCTGGGCGATATCGGCACCCATGCCGAGCAGTTGCTGCGCTTCGTCAGCGGCCGGCGGATCGCGCGGCTGTCGGCCGATCTCGGCGCGGTGGTGCCGGAACGCAAGGTGCAGGACTGGGGCGCCTTCCTGCTGCGCATGGAGGGCGAGGTGCACGGCACGATGACCGTGTCGCAGGCGCTGGCGGGGGCGGAGAACGCCATCACGCTGCGCGTGTTCGGCGAGCGCGGCCATCTGGAATGGACG
Source organism: Acetobacteraceae bacterium (assembly GCA_003164455.1). GTDB lineage: Bacteria > Pseudomonadota > Alphaproteobacteria > Acetobacterales > Acetobacteraceae > Rhodovastum. The sequence continues at coordinate 18,364 of PLTJ01000094.1, read as the reverse complement.
CACGCCCGCAGCAATTTCCTCACCTTCGCGCCGCACGGCGAGCCCGTGCGCACATTCTCGCGCGGCGGACCCGGCATGTTGCCGGCGGCGGCGCGGCTGGTGCGCATCCCGGCCGGGCACCCGGAGGGGCTACTGGAGGGATTCGCCAATCTCTACCGCGACGCGGCCGAGGCGATGGCCGCCGCCGCCCTGGGCGTGCCAGCCGACCCCGCGGCGCTGGATTTTGCCACCGCGGAAGACGGAGTGGCCGGATTGGCCTTCATGGCGGCGGCGATCGCCTCGCAGGCGGCCGGCGGCGCCTGGACCGAGGTTCAGCCGTAGACCTGGAGGCGGGCGGTTCCTATCCTCACCGGCCCCGGACGAGAGGATGACCGCCATGTCCCGCATCCGCGATATCACCGTGGTGCCGATGACCGACGCGATGGCACCCGCCCAGCCCAACGGCTCGGCGCGCGGGATGACGCAGGCGCACGGCGCCGCGCTGGTGCTGCTGCTGACCGAGGACGGCGCCCTCGGGCTGGGTGAGGCCGGCGGACCGGCCGGGATCACCCGCGCCTGTCTGGACCTGGTGAAGCCGCATTTCCTCCGCACCAGCGTGTTCGCCCAGCGCGGCGTGGCGCAGACGATCCTGGCCCGNNTGTCGGTGGCCGACCTGATCGGCGGACGCCAGCGCGAGCGCGTGCCGGTCTATGCCTCCGGCGGCTATTTCACCCGCGACGACGACCAGGATGCGGCCCTGGCGGCGCAGATCGAGCCGCTGCACGGCAGCGCCTTCCCGGCCTTCAAGATCAGGATCGGGCGCTCGCCGGAGGAGGACCTCTCGCGGGTGCGGATGGCGCGGCGGCTGGTGGGCGAGGGCAAGCTGCTGTGCGTCGATGCCAACGCCAACTACACCGCCGACGCCGCGCTGGAGAGCATGCGCCGCATCGCGCCGTTCGGCGTGCATTGGTACGAGGAGCCGCTGGCCCCGCAGGACTGGGGCGGTTTTGCCGAGCTTGCCCGCCGCGCGCCGATGCCGATTGCCACCGGCGCGGCGCTCCACACCGTGTTCGATTTTTACCGGGTGGCGAAGGGGCGACTGGCCGCCGTGCTGCAACCCGACCTGACCACGAGCGGCGGGTTCGAGACGGCGCGCGCGGTGGCGGTGCTGGCCATGGCCGAACACCTGCGCCTGTCGCCGCATTGCTGGGGCACCGGCGTCGGGCTGGCCGCCGCGGTGCAGTGGGCGGCCTCGCTGTTCCCCTACCCGCCCCTGGTCGAATACGACCTCGGCCGCAACGCGTTGCGCGACGACTTGCTGACGGTTCCCTTGCACCTGCGCGACGGCATGCTCGATGTGCCGGCCGGCCCGGGGCTGGGCATCGAACTGGCACCGGACGCGTTGAAACGGTTCGCGGGCTGATGGTGATGCCCCCTATTCCACAACAGGAAGCCTGATCCCATGAACACAGCGACACCGCGTTGGACCCGCCGTCCGGAAGGTTCCACCTGGGGTGACTGGGGAGCCGACGACCAGCTTGGCCGGATGAACCTGCTGACCCGCGAAAAGGTGCTCGCCGGCATCGCCGAAGTGCACGAGGGCCGGACGTTCTGCCTGTCGCTGCCGCTGGATTATCCGGGTGGCGCGGTGCTGAACCCGCGCCGAACGCCGCCTGTGCTGCGGCCCGTTCAGCGCCGGAACGGCCGCCCGAACATGACCTATCCGATGCGCTGCGACGACCCCACCGCCACCGACCTGATCTGCGACGATCAGGTGCTGATGACGCTGCAATATTCGACGCAGTGGGACAGTCTGGCCCATATCGGCCAGATGTTTGACGTCGATGGCGACGGCAAACCGGAAGACGTGTTCTACAACGGCTACCGCGCCGGCAGCGACGTCGCCGGTCCGCTGGTGTGGCACGGCACCGAAGCCACGCCCTACGACGGTCCGCAAGGCGCGCGGAAACTGAGCGTCGAAAACATGGCGGTCGCCTGCCTCCAGGGCCGCGCCGTCATGATCGACCTGGAAGCGCACTTCGGCCGCATGGGCAAACTGATCGGCTACGATGACCTGCGTTTGGTGCTCGACGTGGACGGCATCACCGTCGAGCCCGGCGATTTCGTCTGCTTCCGCACCGGCTTCGCGCAGATGCTGCTGGACATGAAGCGCCAGCCCGACGCCGACGTGCTGTTCGCCTCGACCTCGGCGCTCGACGGGCGCGACGACCGGCTGCTGCAATGGGTGACCGACAGCGGCGCGGTGGCGCTGATCGCCGACAACTACGCGGTGGAGACATTGCCGGCACGGTCCTGCACGGATGCATTCTGCGCCACCCTGCCGCTGCACGCGCACTGCCTGTTCAAGCTCGGCGTCAATCTCGGCGAGATGTGGTATCTCTCCGAACTGGCGGACTGGTTGCGCGCGAACGGACGCTCGCGGTTCCTGCTGACCGCCCCGCCGTTGCGCCTGCCCGGCGCCGTCGGCTCTCCGGCCACCCCTGTCGCCACCGTGTGAGCATGGCCTTGCTCTTGACCCTCGTCGTTGCCGCCCAGATTCTCTCCGCGGCGCTGCACGCCGCCGAACGTTTTCCCGCCGCCTGAACCGAAGGACGCTTCTATGCCGAACAGCGAACGCATCTGGCAACTCGTCGAGGCCCACCAGCAGGAATTCATCACGTTGAGTGACCGGATCTGGGATCATCCAGAGATCGCCTACAACGAATACAAATCGACCGACGAGCACGCCGCCATGCTGGAACGGCAGGGCTTCCGCGTGACCCGCGACGTCGCCGGCATTCCGACCGCGGTGATGGGCGAGGCCGGCGAAGCGGGGCCGGTGATCGCCATCCTTGGCGAATACGACGCTTTGCCAGGATTGAGCCAGGAAGCCGGCGTTGCCGAACCAAGGCCGCGACCGGGCGACGGCATGGGCCATGGCTGCGGGCACAATTTGCTCGGCTCGGCCTCACTGCTGGCCGCGACCGCGGTGAAGGAATGGCTGGCGGAGAACGGCCTCGCCGGCCGCGTGCGCTATTACGGTTGCCCGGCCGAGGAAGGCGGCGCCGCCAAAGCCTTCATGGTGCGAGCCGGCGCCTTCAAGGATGTCGACATCGCCATCTCCTGGCACCCGGCTGCTTTCTCCGGCGTCAACGATGCGATGAGCCTGGCCAATACGCGCATCGATTTCTCCTTCACCGGCCGTGCCTCGCACGCCGCGGCGGCGCCGCATCTCGGGCGATCCGCGCTCGACGCCGTCGAGTTGATGAACGTCGCTGTCAACTACATGCGCGAGCACATGCCGTCCGACGCGCGCATCCACTACGCCTATCTCGACACCGGCGGGGTGGCGCCGAACGTGGTGCAGGCCGCGGCGACGGTGCGCTACGCCGTCCGCGCCCGCGACCTGCCGGGCCTGTGGCCGCTGATCGAGCGGGTGAAGAAATGCGCCGAGGGTGCGGCGCTGATGACCGAAACCACGGTGACCAGCAAAGTGGTCTCCGCCGTCTCCAACCTGCTCGCCAACGTGCCGCTCGAGCAGACCATGTACGACAACTTCCAGCGTCTCGGCCCGCCGCCGTTCGACGACGCCGACCGCGCCTTCGCCCGCGAGATCCGCACGACGCTCGGCCGCGAGGAGATCGAGGCGGCGTTTCGCCGCGTCGGCCTGCCGGTCGATGCCGATGCGCCGCTGTGCAACGTGGTGGTGCCGATCGATGCCAAGGGGGCGCCAATGATGGGCAGCACCGATGTCGGTGACGTTTCCTGGGTGGTGCCGACGGTGCAGGCGCGCGGCGCCACCTACGCCATCGGCACGCCGGGCCATTCCTGGCAACTCACCGCGCAGAGCAAGTCACCGCTCGCGCACAAGGGCATGGTGCACGTGGCCAAGATCATGGCCGGCACGGCGGTGGATGCGTTGGCCGACCCGGCGCTGATCGCGCGCGCCAAGGACGACTACGCGGCGCGGACACGGACCAATCCCTATGTCTGCCCGCTGCCCGACGACATCCAGCCGCCGATTCGTCCCCGTCCGGTCTGACGCCAGGGAACCACCGGGGCATGATCGCCAGCGATCATGCCCCGGCCGGCTCGTGCTCCGCCTACTTGCGTGCCGCCAGCATGGCGACGCAGGCGCGCAAGGCGAGGCCATAGCTGTCGATGCCGAAGCCGACGATCTGGCCGGTCACGACCGCAGAGATTACGGAATGGTGCCGAAACTCTTCGCGTGTGTGGACATTGGACGCGTGGACCTCGACTTTCGGCCCGGCGAAAATCGCCAGGGCATCGCGCAAGCCAATGCTGTAGTGCGTCCAGGCCCCGGCATTGATCAGGATGGCGTCAACGCCTTCGAGAAAGGCCTGGTGGATCTTCATGCAGATCGCGCCTTCGTCGTTGGTCTGATAGTTTTCGACCTCGACGTTGAGTTCCTTGCCGAGATCCTCGATGCTCTTGTAGAGATCCTGAAGGGTGAAGCTGCCGTATTGGGCAGGGTCCCGCTTGCCGAACATGTTGTGGTTGATGCCGTGCAGAGCCAGTACTTTTGTCATGGTTTCCTCCGGTTCTCAGGTTTGCCGCGTCGCTTCCTTCTCATGCCCGATCGGTCTCAGAGTTTGCCGACCGCCTCTTCCGCGTGGAGAACGCCGTCGCGTTCCATCGCCGCGATCTCGGCGGGCGCGTAGCCGAGCGCCGCGGCGATGGCGCGGTTGTGCTGTCCCAACAACGGCGCGACGCATTGCGGGGTGACATCACAATCGGAAAAGCGGAACGGCAGATTGGCCAGCCTCACCGGCCCGAGGACCGGATGCTGCTGCTCGATCACCATGTTGCGGGCAATGGTCTGCGGGTCGGCGATCACCGCGTCGATGCGCTGCACCGGCGCGCACGGCACTTCGGCCGCATCGAGCGCGGCGATGCATGCCTTTGCCGAGGGCTGGGTCTGGACCCAGTCGCGCACATAGGCCGCGGCCGCCATATGGTTGGCATTGCGGCTGGCCGGATCGAGAAAACGCTTGTCCGCGGCAAGCTCGTCGCCGCCGATGAGTCGCGCCAGGCGCTTCCAGGCGTCATCGACCTGGGCGGCGATCACCACCGCACCGTCGCGCGTCGAGAAGGCGCCGTAGAGGGTGGAATCCGGCATCACCGAGCCGGTTTGCACCGGCAGTTCGCGGCCGCCGCTCAGGGTGTAGCGCTGGACCGCGTAGTCGTGCATCGAGATCATGCAGTCGTAGAGCGCCAGGTCGATATGCTGCCCCTTGCCGCTGCTGTGGCGGCCAAGGAGGGCGGCGCAAACCGCCGCGACGCCATGGACCGCCGTGTACATGTCGGCGATCGGCATCCGCATCAGGGGCGGCGTTTCGCCGGGCGTGCCGAGCTGTGCCATCGCGCCGCTCTTGGCTTCGGCGATCAGGCCAAAACCCGGCTTGGCCGAGTCCGGGCCGGTATGCCCGTAGGCGGAAATCGAACAATAGACGAGCTTCGGGTTGATCCTGCTAAGTGCGGCATAACCAAGCCCGAGCCGGTCCAGCGAACCCGGCCGGTAATTCTCGACGAAGACGTCCGCCGTCGCCACCAGCTTGTGCATCAACTCAAGGCCGCGCGGGTCCTTGAGATTCACGCACAGGTCCTGCTTGCCCATGTTCTGCTGGAGGAAATAGCCGCTCTGGCCGTTGACGAAAATGGGGTGCGCGCGGCCGGCGTCGCCGGCGGTGGGCCGCTCGACCTTGATGACCTCGGCACCCAACGCCGCGAGACAGCGCGACATATGGGGACCGGCGAGGAAATGGCTGTAGTCGATGACGCGAATGCCGGTGAGCGGGCGCGGCTGGGTGGTCATGCGCCAGCCCCCTCCCCCGCCGGCCGGCACGGGATCATCAGCCGGTGCTCGCCATGCTGCACCACTTCGCCGTGCTGGTTGATCAGTTCCGAGGGCAGCACCACGATGCCCCATCCCTTGCGGCTGGTCAGGCGCATCGAACCGACGCGGAAGTGCACATGCACGCGGTCGTCGATCTTGATCGGCTTGGCAAAATCCCAGGTCCAGCCGAGCGACATGCCTGGCACGAAACGGTAATCCGACTGGGTTTTCAGCCCGTCGGCCAGCGCCAGGCCGAGCAGCCCGTGCGCCACCCGGGTGCCGAACGGCGTGGTCTTTGCGTATTCCTCGTTGACGTGCACCGGCGTGTAGTCCCCGGTCAGCGCGGCGTAGGTATTGATCATCGCCTCGGTGACGGTCTGCTCCGGACTGGTGGCTTCGTCGCCGACCTTGGCGTCGTCGTAATAGCGTTCCGGGGACACTGCCTTATCCTTTCATGCGCGCGGGTCGACCGCGCGCGCGGCGGCGACCGCGCCGGCGCTGGCCTGCAGAACCTCGATGCAAAGCCCATCCGGCAGGGCCAGCCAGTGGCGGCCCTTCGGCAGTTCGCGCGCACCCCAGTCGCGGGCGCGGCGCAGCACTTCTTCCTGGTCCTCGGCCATGATGCCGAGATGCCCGAGCCGCCCTTCCGGTTCGGCGAAGTCGGGGTCGGCAATGAGCTGCATGCCACCGACCGTCCAGACCTGAGTGGGCGCGTCCGCCGGTCCGTTGGTCCGGACCACGTCCATGCCCAGCACCTCGCGGAAGAACCGCACATGCCAGGCGATGTCGCGAACGCGGATGGCAATGTGCTCCATATAGCAGTTCACTTCGGTCATAGTGTTCCCTTGCCGACGTTGGCCCGCTCGACGCCCTTCATGCAGGCGACGAGCGTGCGGTTGACAGGCGTGGGCACGCCACAGGCCTCGCCGCGACGCACCACCGCTCCGTTGATGAAGTCGATCTCCGTCATCGCGCCGTTCTCCAGGCTCTGCAACATGGAGGTCTTGAATTCGCGCGGCAGCCCGGCGGAGGCCATCAGCCAGGCCTGGCGCGGCTCGGCGATCGACAGCAGCACGCCGCTGGCCGCGGCCACCGCCATCGCCTCCGCCACCGCGGCGACGGCACAGGCCTCGATCTCGGCGATCTCGTACATGTCGCCATAGGTCAGGCGGGTGATGCCGCCCAGCGCCCCGGTCGCCACGTTGATCAGCAGCTTGTCCCAGATCGTGCCGATGATGTTGCGGCTGACCGTGGTCAGCAGCCCCGCGCCATTGAACGCCGCGGCGATCGCCTGGACGCGCGCGGTGTCGCTGCCGTCAAGCTCGCCGATCAGGGTTTCCTTGCCGCGCACGCCGATGCGCACATGGCCCGGGCCCAGCAGCACGCCGCCCGCATAGGTCTTGCCGGCGAGGACGCGGGGGCGCCCCACCACCTCGGCCAGGATGTCCTCGTGGCCAAGCCCGTTCTGCAGCGACATCACCATGGTGTCGGGGCCGATCAACGCGGCGACCCCCTCGATGGCGGCGCGGGTGTGGTAGGACTTGACCAGCACGATCACCAGGTCGGCGGGTCCGATGCCCTCGGCGCTGGTGGCGGCATTCACGCGCACCGTCCGATCGACGTCGTCCTCGCGCAGGCGCAGGCCGGATTGCTTGATGGCGTCGATATGGGCCTGGAACCGGTCGATCAGCCAGACATCGGCCCCCGCCTCGGCCAGCGTGCCGCCCAGGGTGGAACCGAGGGCTCCGGCGCCGACGAAGCAGATTTTCATGGGACGCCCCTCCGCGTGGCACGAGGAAACATATGCCGGCTGGCATCCCATTGACTATCGGCATGACGCAATGCTTTGTATTGTACCAGGCAATAAAGGTGCCCGGCATGGACGGACCCGAGGAGCGCAGCGGCGCCGCGCTGCTGGACACGCGCGGGCTGCGGTTGTTCGATCTGCTATACCGCACCCGCAGCGTCACCCACGCAGCCCAGCAGCTTGGCCAGGCGCAACCCACGGTCAGCATCTGGCTGAACCGGCTGCGCCGGGACCTGCGCGACCCGCTGTTCGTGCGCACCCGGGCGGGGATGGAGCCGACGCCGCGCGCCGACGCGCTGATCGGCATGGCCCGCGCGGCGCTGGAGGCCTTGCAGCGCCTCGCCGAGGCCGACACCGGATTCGACCCCGCCACCTCGCGGCGGCGCTTTCGCATCTGCATGACCGATGCCAGCCACGTCACCCTGCTGCCGCGCCTGCTCGGGCGCTTGTGCGCGGTGGCGCCGATGGTGCGCGTCGAGGTGCTGGAGATCGACGAGCACACCGGCATGCGCCTGCAATCGGGCGAGGCCAACCTGGCGCTCGGGCTGATCCCCGACCTGGAGTTGGGCTTCTACCAGCAGAGCCTCTACCGGCAGGATTGGGTGTGCCTGGCCAACTCGGCTCACCCGCGGATCGCCTCGCGGCTCGACCGCGCCGCTTATGAGGCGGAGGGGCACATCGCCATCGGCTCAACCGGCCACCAGTTGCTGGAGGCGGCCGTGGCGGCCGCGCGTGTGCAGCGCCGCGTCGTGCTCGACCTGCCCGGCTTCCTCGGCCTCGGCGCGCTCATCCAGGCCACCGACCTGATCGCCACCCTGCCCCGCCATACCGGCGAGACCCTGGCGGCGGCGAGCGGGCTCGCCGTGTTTCCCGCCCCGGTGCCGATTCCGTCATTCACGGTCAAGCAGCACTGGCACGCCCGCTATCACCACGACGTCGGCAATCGGTGGCTGCGCGCCTTGTGCGCCGATCTGTTCCAGCAACACACGGACCGCCCGGTTGGCGGATAGCGCCCGATCGCTACGGGGCCGGCGGCCACTCCGGCTCGCACGCCATGCGCCCGCCGTGCTCGGGCAGTTCCCACGGCCCGTCCACGTCCACCCCCTTGGCGCGCAACAGGTCGAGGTGCTCCTCGGCATTGTCGCGCGGCGCGTAGCCCAGAAAGTCCCAGTTGGGATCGAAGGTTTTCAGCCGCGTGTTGGCTGAATAGCCGTTCACCACCAGGCAGCCCGGATCGTCGTGCAACAGTCCGCGCTCAAACAGTTGCGTCATGTCGCGCGGGCTCAGCCAGGTCGCCAGCGAGCGCTGGTCGACCGGCAAGGGCCGACAGGTGCCGATGCGCACGCTCACCGAGCGGATGCCGTGACGATCGAAATAGTACTGCAGCATCGCCTCGGCCATGACCTTGGATACGCCGTACAGGCTGTCGGGCCGCGCCAGATGCTGGGGCGTCACCCGCTCGGTGATCGGCCAGGCGCCGAAGGCGTGGTTGGAGGAGGCGAAGACGATCCGCTTCACGCCGCCCAGCCGCGCCGCTTCGAACACGTCGAAAACCCCGCGCATGTTCGAACGGAACAGCGTTTCCAGGTCGATCCGGTAAGCCGCCGCGGCCAGGTGCACCACCGCGTCCACGCCCGCCATGGCGCGCGTCATGGCGGCCCGGTCGTCGATCTGGGCCAGCACCGATTCCTCGTTCGCCGCCAGATCGGGTACCGGCCTGCGGCCGACCAGGCGCAGGTGCCGCCAGCGCGGCCGCAGCCCCGCCCGCAGCATCGTGCCGACCAAGCCCGTCGCGCCGGTGATCAGCACGCGCCCGGTCTGCGGATCGATTCCAGCCATCGTTCAGTCCTTCTTTGCAACCGTGGCATCATGCACACCAGAAGCATGGCCGGAAAAGCCCGTGCATCGGCGCGTGCGCAACCCGGCGGAAGTTGCTAACAGCCGGTCGCCTTGCAGATGGAGAGATCGCCTATGAAGCACGTCGCCTTCGCCGGTCGCCTGGTCATGGTGGGTTGCGGCAGTATCGGCCAGGGAGTGCTTCCGCTCATCCTGCGTCACATCGACATCCCGGCGGATCGCATCACCATCGTGACGGCCGACGAGCGGGGCGCGGCCCTTGCCGCCGAGCACGGCCTGCGGCGAATCGTGACCCCGCTGACGCGCAAGAACTATAGCGCGGTGCTGGCGCCGCTGGTCGGACCCGGCGATTTCCTGCTGAACCTCTCCGTCGATGTCTCCTCGGTGGCGCTGATCCGCTTCGCCCGCGAGGCCGGCGCGCTCTATCTCGACACCTGCATCGAGCCTTGGGCCGGCGGCTACACCGACGCTGCGCTGAGCCCCTCGCAGCGGTCCAATTATGCCCTTCGCGAGAGTGCGATCGCGCTGCGTGACGGCACGGGGCCGACCGCGGTGCTGACGCACGGCGCCAATCCGGGCCTCGTTTCCCACCTGCTGAAGGAAGCGCTGCTGAACGTCGCCCGCGACACCGGGCTGAACGTGCCGATGCCCGACACGCGCCAGGATTGGGCGTTGCTGGCCGAGCGGCTGGGCATCAAGGCCATCCATATCGCCGAACGCGACACCCAGACCGCCAGCCGGCCCAAGGAACCGGGCGAGTTCGTCAACACCTGGTCGATCGACGGTTTCGTCGGCGAGGGCTGCCAGCCGGCCGAGCTGGGCTGGGGCACCCACGAGCGCGCGCTGCCCACCGACGCCCGGCGCCACGACTTCGGCCGCGGCGCGGCGATCTATCTGCTGCGTCCCGGCGCCTCCACCCGCGTGCGTTCCTGGACGCCGCTGGAGGGTCCGTTCCACGGTTTTCTCATTACCCACAACGAGGCGATCTCCATCGCCGACTACTACTCAGTGACCCGGGACGGCGCGGTGCGCTACCGCCCCACCGTTCACTACGCCTATCACCCGTGCGATGACGCGGTGCTGTCGGTGCATGAGTTGGCCGGCAAGAACTGGACCGCGCAGCCGCGCCAGCGGCTGATGATGGACGAGATCGCCCACGGCACCGACGAGCTGGGCGTGCTGCTGATGGGTTCCGCCAAGGGCGCCTACTGGTACGGCTCGCGCCTGAGCATCGAACAGGCGCGCCGCCTCGTGCCGCATAACAACGCCACCAGCCTGCAAGTGACGGCGGCGGTGCTGGCCGGCATGGTGTGGGCGATCGAGAACCCGCGCGCCGGCGTGCTCGAAGCCGACGAAATCGACCATGAGCGGATTATGGAGGTCTGCCGGCCCTACCTTGGCGCGGTGGTCGGCGCCTACACCGACTGGACCCCGCTGGCCGATCGCGGGCGGCTGTTCGCGGAGGATGTGGACACCGGCGATCCCTGGCAGTTCCGCAACGTCCGCGTGGTTTGAAGCGCCCCTGGCCTGCCTTCAGGTCAGCACCAGCACCACCAGCGCGCCGAGGCCGAAGAAGATGCAGTAGTAGGCGAACGGATTCAGGGCCCACTCGTTATGGTCGCGGAAGTAGCGCATCAGGAACCAAGTGGACAGCCAGGCGGTGACGCCGGCCACCACCGCCGCCATGGCGGACAGGGCGAACACGCCGGAAGCGACCTGTTCATGCAGCAGTTTCGGAACCTCCAGCACGGTCGCGCCGATGATGACGGGGGTGGCGATGAGGAAGGAGAACCGTGCGCTGCCCTCGTGGTCGATGCCGCGCAGCAGGGCGCCGACGATGGTGGCGCCGGATCGCGAGATGCCGGGGATCAGCGCGGTGCACTGCCAGAGGCCGATGATCAGCGCGTCGCGCGCGGTGAGGGTGGCAAGCGGACGGCTGCCAAGCGCGCGCAGGCGTTCGCCGAGCATCAGCAGGAGGCCGTTCACCACCAGGAAGCTCGCCGCCACCAGCGGGCTGGCGAACAGGCCGCGAACGAATTTTTCCAGCACGAAGCCGGCGATGACGGCCGGAATGGTGGCGATGACGATCAGCACGAAGGCCAGGCGGGCATCGTTCACCTCCTGGTTGGCGCCGAAGCCGAGCACGCCGCGGGCCAGATCCCACCAGTCGCGCCAAAAATAGACGATCAGCGCGGTGGCGGTGCCGGTGTGCAGCATCACCAGGAAGGGCAGGAANNTGGCCGAGGCTGCTGACCGGGAACAACTCGGTCGCGCCCTGCAGAAGGGCGACCGCGATGGCCTGGATGGTATTCATCAGGCCGCCGGGCGGACCGTGAAACCGGCCTCCGCGATCGCCGCGGCGATCGCTTCGGCGGCGAACGGCGAGTCGATCTCCACCGTATGCGACTCGAGGTCGGCGGCGACGCGTGCCGTGGCATCGACCGCCTGCACCGCCCGGGTGACGCTGCCGACGCAGCCCTCGCAGGTCATGTCGGGAATGGTGAAACGGGTCATGGGAGTCTCCTGATCGGGCTGGCGACAGGCTAGCGCAGGACGCGCGGCGCGGCGAGGGCCGGCGGTGCCGGGATCACAAATGCGACGTGATACGGACTTGTGAATGCCCCGCGCGCCCCGGGCCTTGTAAGGACATGCCACGTCGAGCCACGGTACCGAGTCTTCAGCCTGAAGGGCTGCGGCATTGCATGGCGCGCAGATCAGGGCCAAGGCGAAGCGGGCACTAACAGTGCGTGATTACAACCGATGATTGAAGTGTTGCACGCGAGCCTCCCGGCCGGCCCGTGCGTCGGGGTCTGCGATGGCGAACCGTCGATGAGATGCCGAACCGGATGAACAGCCTGTCGCCCATCATGCAAGACACCCGCCGCATCCTGGTCGTCGACGACGAGGAGGAGGTGCGCGAGATCCTGGCCGAGACTCTGGTGGAATTCGGCTACGTCGTGCTGACCGCCGCCAGCGGCGAGCAGGCACTGCCGATGCTGGCCAAGGACAACAGTGTCGCCATGGTCATCACCGACGTGCGGATGCCCGGCATGTCGGGGCTGGAGCTGGCCGATGAGATCCGGCGGCGCTGGCCCGAGGTGAAGGTGGTGCTGATTTCGGGCTATTTCCTGCCGCAGACCCCCCCGCAGCGCTTTCTGAAGAAGCCGTTCCACATGAAGGAACTGGCCTCCATCGTGCGGTCCGAGCTGGGTTAGCAAGGCCGGCGGGCGCTTTTGCTACCCTTCGCTGTCGAGCATCGCCATCTGTGCCGGCGCGTAGCGTTCGCCCGCGGCGGCGCCTTTCGGGACGGCCTGTTCGATCGCGGCCAGGTCCGCCGGCGTCAGGCGCAGGTCGAGCGCGCCGAGCGCTTCGGCCAGTTGGCCGCGCCGGCGGGCGCCGATCACCGGCACGATGTCATCGCCCTGCGCCATCACCCAGGCGATGGCGAGTTGCGCGACGCTGGTGCCCTTGGTCTGGGCGACGCGCCGCAGGGCGTCGACCAGTGCCAGGTTCCGCTCCGCGTTGGCACCCTGGAAACGCGGGCCGTGGACGCGCCAGTCGCCGGCGCGCGCGGAGTCGTTGTGCCAGTGCCCACTGATCAGGCCGCGTGACAGCACGCCATAGGCGGTGATGCCGATGCCGAGTGCCCGGCAGGCCGGCAGGATGGCGGCCTCGATGCCGCGCGAGATGAGGGAATACTCGATCTGCACGTCGCAGATCGGAAACACCGCGGCGGCGCGGCGAATGGTGTCGGCGCCGACCTCCGACAGGCCGATGGCACGCACGTAACCGGCCCGGACCATGTCGGCGATGGTGCCGATCGTCTCCTCGATCGGCACCCCCGGGTCGAGCCGCGCCGGGCGGTAGATGTCGATATGGTCCATCCCCAGCCGTTGCAACGAATAGGCCAGGAAATTCTTCACCGCCTGGGGTCGGGCATCGTAGCCGGACCAGCCTCCAGCGGCATCGCGCAGGGCGCCGAACTTGACGCTGATGAGGGCTTGGTCGCGCTTGCCGCCCTTCAGGGCCTCGCTGATCAGCATCTCGTTATGGCCCATGCCGTAGAAATCGCCGGTGTCGAGCAGGGTGATGCCGCACTCCAGCGCGGCGTGGATGGTGGCGATGCTCTCGCTGCGGTCGACGGGGCCATACATGCCCGACATGCCCATGCAGCCCAGCCCCAGGGCGGAAGCGCGCGGACCGGCCGCGCCGAGCTGACGATATTGCATGATCGCTATCCTTTCGTTCGATGACCGATTGCCCGGCGGGGGCCGCGTTGCCATGCTGGGCCCGGCGAGAAAGAGGGTGCGACCATGACACGAATCGCGGTGCTGCTGCTGACATTGCTGCTGCCCGGTCTGGGTCGGGCAGAGGCGGTGCTGGATGCGATCCACGCGCGCGGCGTGCTGCGTGTCGGCACGACCGGCGACTACAAGCCGTTCACCTTCCGCAATGCCGACGCCAGCTATGTCGGCGCCGATATCGACATGGCGCGGCGGCTGGCGGCGGCGCTGGGGGTGGGCGTGGCGTTCGTGCCGACCTCCTGGGGCCACCTGAACGACGACTTCGCGGCCGGCAAATTCGACATCGCCATGGGGGGGGTGACCAACCTGCCGGCGCGCGTCGCGCTGGGGCCGTTCAGCCGCACCACTTTCGTGGACGGCAAGCGCCCGATCGTGCGCTGCGGCGACCGCGACCGCTTCGCCTCCATCGCGGCGATTGACCGGCCGGAGGTGCGGGTGGTGGTGAACCCGGGCGCGTCCAACGAGGATTTCGCCCGGGCCAATTTCCCGCACGCGGCGCTGACCGTGTATCCCGACAACGTCACCGTGTTCGATGAAATCGCCCAGGGTCGGGAGGACGTGATGGTGACCGACGGCATCGAGGTCGATCACCAGGCCGCGATGCACAAATCGGTGCTCTGCCCGGCCGCGGTGCCGGCGCCGTTCACCCGGCTGGAGAAGGCCTATTGGGTGCGCCGCGATGCCGATCTCGAGCGCCTGGTCGGGGTCTGGCTGGACGGGGAGATTGCCTCGGGCGGCTGGCAGCGGACGCTGGACGCGGCTCTGGCGGCACCCTGACGGGGGGGTTAAGCCGTTACGGGTGGACGCGGCTGGGCGCCAAGTGTCGCGAGCAGGATGACCAGCACCGGCGTCCACCAGAGCGCGTAATTGTCGTGGTCGGAGGGGGCAGCCAGGAGAACACCGACCATGATCACGAAGAAGGCGTAAAGTCGCGCCATCAGGCCCGCGCGCGCGGCAAGGCACCAGAGGCAGAGGGCCGCCCACGTCAGGCCCGACACGACAATGGCAACGTGTCCAGCCCAGACCGACGCATCGAAGCGCCAGGTGGTCGGATCGGGGGGGCGAATCATGTTGAAAATGAAGACATTATCGATGAAGTTCCGGGGCGACCAGGCAAGATAGGGCAGCGCCGGCAACGCGCCGACAACGATGCCCATGACGTAACGCCACCATTCCGCTTTCTTTGACGGCAAGAGCAGCGTTGCCGCGAAGAGCGCTGGAACGGGCTTCATTGACAGGCTGAGCCCGATCAGGATGCCCGCGAGGAATGACGAACGGCCCCACTGCAAAAACGCCAGGAGGACAGAAAGAATGGGCGCGGCGTCGGTCGCCCCCTCGGCGAGCGCTTGCACCGCGATGATCGGGCTGCTCAGGAAAAGCAGGATGGGAAAATACGTGGCCTTCCCGGCCAGCCTGCGAGACAGGCAGAAGACAGAAGCCGCTATCGCGATGTACAGAATTGCGTTCGTGAGAATAATGCTTCTCGCGCCAGTTAAAAGTGTCAATGGACCATAGACGATCGACATGCCTGGCAGGTATTTGTAACCACCATACGCCATGTCATGAACGATGCTGGCGCCATAAGAGTCGATCTGTACATCATAAGGATTGAGTCCTGACCACATGACTCGCGCCGCTTCGGCGGTGGTCGCCGCGACAAGCCCGAGTTTGTATACGGCCAGGCCGCTCACGAGATTGGCCAAGGGAATGAGCAGCGAGGCGAGCAATACAGGCACCGCCGCGATCCGGAACGCGGACCGGTCCCGCAGACGCGGCACGCAGGTCAGCAGGAAGACGGTTATGATCACGCAGGCAACGACCAGACTGTCCAGCAGACGCACGCGGTGGCCGGCGGCAGCGCTTCGCCATGCGTCGACAATCGGGGCGAGGCTGGCGGCAAGCATACAGCCCGGAAGGATGCTGCCTATCCGGCGCGCCACGGCCAGGTTCGGCCGCCACGACACCAAAGCGGCGGTCCCGACCAGCAGCAGCATGGCCACGAGGGCCAATGCCCTGTATGCGGCGAAGCCCCAGCCGGCGGCCTGGAAAAATACGATGAGGGCTAGGTAGCAGATGCCGAAATACCGGCTTTCAGGGTTGGTGTTCCGGAGTTCCGCGTCGAGAAAGCTCATGATCCGCCCTGCATCGTTGGTTTGATCCACGTTCCTGAGCGGTCCCTGCGGACGGGGTCAGCCGTGGCCGATGTAGTCCGTCCGGCCGCCATCCACGGCGAGGATTTGCGCGGTGATCCAGCCGGAGTCGGGGGCGCCGAAGAAAGCGACGGCGTTGGCGATGTCGTCGGGCTCGCCGATCCGCCCGGTCATGGCGGCGCGGGCCAAGCCGGCCTCGATTTCCTTCCATTCGGCCTCGGTATTGCCGCCGCGGGTCATGTCGGTGCGCGTGAAGCCGGGGGCGACGGCGTTGACCGTGATACCGTGGCCGCCAAGTTCGAGGGCGAAGCGGCGGGTGAGGATGTTCACCTCGGCTTTGGTCGAGGCATAGAAATGGTTGCCGGGGAAGCCGGTGGTGCCGAAGGCGGCGATCGAGGAGATGTTGACGATGCGGCCGTAGCGGCGGGCCTTCATGCCGGCCATGACGGCGCGGATGGCGTGGATGGTGCCATCGACGTTGACGGCGCGCAGGCGCGCGAAACCCGCCGGTTCCCAGGTTTCCAGCGTGGCGGCCCAGGCGATGCCGGCGTTGTTGACGAGGATGGAGATGGGGCCGAGTACGGCCTCGGTGCGCGCCGCCATGGCGTTGACGGCGGCGGCATCGGCGACGTCGGCGCCGACCGCGATGGCGTGGCCGCCGCCGGCGCGGATTTCGGCGGCCAGGGCCTCGGCGACGGTGGCGTTGGCCGCGTAGTTGATGGCCACGGCGGCACCGTGGGCCGCGAGGCGTTTCACAATTGCCCGGCCGAGCCCGCGAGCCCCACCGGTGACCAGAGCGACCTGGTTGGTCCAGTTGGATGCCATGGTGGTTTTTCCTTGGTTGGAGGACCTGCGCGCCCCTATCCTTCGATTCCCGACAACAACTGAAAGGAGGTGATCCAGTGTCTCATTGCCCCAAGCCGGCTGGCGCCGCGACCTGGATGATCCCCGCTGGCGTTTCGGCGGCGGCCTGACAGGACCGCGTCAGTCAGCCGGCTGACGCAATGCCGAGGGCCCCGGCTCGCGCCGGGGCCCTCACCCTGTACGCGCTCAGCCGCGACCCATGAACGGCATCTTGGCGGCGGTGATCATGATGGACTGCACGTTTGCCTCCGGCGGCAGGCTGGCCATGAAGGCGATGGTGCGGCCGACGTCATTCACATCCATGGTGGGCTCGACGCGCATCGTGCCATCGGGCTGAATCACGCCGGTCGTCATGCGTTTGGTCAGCGGCGTCGCGGCGTTGCCGATGTCGATCTGGCCGCAGGCGATGTCGTACTTCCGGCCGTCCAGCGAGATCGTCTTGGTCAGCCCGGTGATGCCGTGCTTGGTCGAGGTGTAGGGCGCCGCGCCCGGCCGCGGCCGATGCGCGGAGATCGAGCCGTTGTTGATGATGCGCCCACCCCGCGGCGTCTGATCGCGCATCAGCCGGAAGGCGGCATGGGCCACCAGGAAGCAGCCGTTGAGGTTGACCGAGACGACGTGAGACCACTGCTCGTATGTCACGTCGCCGAAATTGGCGGCGGGGACGTTGCCGCCGGCGTTGTTGAACAGCAGGTCGAGCCGGCCGAACCGTGCCTTGACCGCATCGAACAGGGCTTCCACCTCGGCCGGTTTGGTGACGTCGGTGGGCATGCAGAGCGTGCGCTCGGCGGCGCCGGACAGCGACGCGGTTTCCGCCAACGGCTCCCCGCGGCGGCCGGCAAGCACCACCGACCAGCCGTCCGCCAGCAGCGCCAGTGCGGACGCCCGCCCGATGCCGCTGCCGGCACCCGTCACCATCGCAATCCTGCTCATCCCTGTCTCTCCCGCATCATGGACTGCGCCCGTTATAGGCAGGCTTGACGGCGCTGCCCACCCGCGCCGGCCCATTCGACAAGCGCCTGATCTGCCGATAGGACGTCACCGCAAGCGTGGCGCCGCGACGCTGCGCAGGAGAGGGCCATGGAATACCATCGGCGGTTCAAGTTTCTGGTCTGCGCCCCGGCCTTCGACGGCACCGAACTGGAAGGCCAGCGGCTGCACGAAATCGTCAGCAGCGTCGAGCAACTCGGCTTTCAGGTGGTGCGGGCCCGGCGGACCGACGACGCGGAACTGGCGATCCGGACCGACGCCGCCATCGGCTGCATCGTCGTGGACTGGGGCAAGGGCGGCCTGCTCGGCAAGGCGGCGGCGCTGATCGCGCTGGTGCGCCGGCGCGGGCTGGACGTTCCCATCCTCGTGCTGGTCCGCCGCAAGCGCCTGGAGGACGTGCCGGTCGAGGTGATGAACGATGTCGACGGCTACATCTTCCTGGCCGAGGAAACCCCGGAATTCATCGCCAAGAACCTCGCTTCCCGCCTGCGGCAATACGCCGAGACGCTGCGCACGCCATTTTTCGGCGCCTTGCTGGATTACAACGAGGAGGGCA
>PLTJ01000123.1 GCA_003164455.1 Acetobacteraceae bacterium | reverse complement strand
CCGAACCATGGCATCACCAAGGGCCAGATCGCGCTGGACGACCGCGGCCTGGTGGGCCGTGTGACCGAGGTGGGTGCACGCAGCGTACGCGTACTGCTGTTGACCGACATCAACAGCCGGATCCCGGTCACCCTGGAGAGCAGCCACGGCCGTGCCATTCTGACCGGCACCAATGGACCGCGGCCTCGTCTGTCGTATTGGACGGAGGGTCTGCGCCCTGTCGAGGGCGAGCGGGTGGTGACCAGCGCCGAGGCCGACGCCTTCCCGGCGGGCCTGCCGGTCGGCACTGTCCATTACACGGCCCAGAACGTGCCGGAAGTGGAGCCCACGGCCAGACTCGACCGGCTGGAGATCGTACGTCTGTTTGATTATGGCCTGCACGACGTGCTGGCACCCGAGGCGTCGATTGCAAAGCCGACGGAGCGGCGGCGCTGATGGCAGAGCGCACACCCGGTATCCGTCCGCGTCCAAGCCTCCGACGGCGTCTGGACGTCGCCGCCCGATGCAGCTTCCCCGGCGCCACCACCGCTCTGCTGCTGCTGTTGGCGGCGGGGCCGCTCGGGTTGCCCGGACAGGCCGAACTGCAATGCGCTCTGGTGCTGGGTTGCGTGTTCTTCTGGTCGCTGTTCCGCCCCACCTCGCTGCCACCGCTGTTGGTTTTCGGACTGGGCGTGCTGACCGACCTTCTGGGCTACAGCCCGATCGGCGTCAGCGTACTCGTTCTTCTCATGGTGCATGGCCTTGCCATGCTCTGGCGGCGCGTGTTGTCCCACCAGGGTTTTCTGCTGGTCTGGCTCGCCTTCGTGGCCGTTGCCGTCGGCGCTGCCGCCCTGCAATGGGGGTTGACCTCGCTGCTGACCTTCCGGCTGCTGCCGGCAGGGCCCGCCGTGTTCCAGTCGGCACTATCGGCCGGGCTGTACCCGCTGCTCGCCGTGGTGCTCGCCCGGGCCCATGCCACCGTCGCCGAGCCAGCACAGGCATGAGGCGCGAATCGAAACGAACCGGGGTGTTCACCCGTCGGGCGCTGCTGCTGGTTGCCGGGCAGCTCGGGGCGCTCGGGGCGCTGGCGACCAGGCTGTACCAGGTGCAGGTGGTCGACGGGGCACGCTATGCGACGCTGGCCAAGACCAATCGGATCAGTGAGCGTCTGATTGCAGCCCCGCGCGGGCGGCTGCTCGACCGGTTCGGGGTGACACTGGCGGGCAACCGCTCGAACTGGCGGGCGCTGTTGGTCGCCGAGCAGACCGACAATGTCGATGGGACGCTGGATAATTTCACCCGTCTCGTGCCGCTGGCCGATCATGAACGTGTCCGCATCGACCGGGAGGTGCGCCGGCATCGTCGTTTCATCCCCGTCGTGGTGCGCGACTTCCTCGACTGGGAGGATATGGCGCGTATCGAGGTGAATGCGCCCGATCTGCCTGGCATCCTGATCGATGTCGGCACCACCCGGTTGTACCCGTTCGGTAGCACCCTGGCCCATGTCATCGGCTATGTGGCGCCGCCCAACGAGGATGACGTGGCGGAGGATCCGATGCTGGCCTTGCCCGGCCTGCGGATCGGCCGGGCCGGGGTGGAGAAATACTATGACCTGGCCCTGCGCGGTCGGGCCGGCGTGGCGCAGCTGGAGGTGAATTCGGTGGGCCGGGTGGTCCGTGAGCTGGACCACCAGGAGGGCATGCAGGGCCAGGACATCGGCCTGACCATCGACAGCGAGCTGCAGAAATCGGTGCTCGCGCGGCTGGGCGACGAGAGCGCCAGTGCGGTGGTGATGGACTGCCGCAACGGCGAGGTGCTGGCCATGGCGACCAACCCGTCGTTCGATCCGAGCCTGTTCAATTCGGGAGTGTCACAGGCGCAGTGGATCGAGTGGACCAGCAACCGCAAGGCACCCCTCATCAACAAGGCGGCCGCCGGGTTATACGCGCCGGGCTCGACGTTCAAGATGGTGGTGGGACTGGCCGGGCTGCAGGCACACGCCATCACCCAGACCGAGCGGCTGAACTGTCCGGGCTATCTCGATATCGGCGACACGCGTTTCCACTGCTGGAGCAAGGGCGGTCACGGGCTGCTCGACCTGCGCGGCGGGCTGAAGAATTCCTGCGACGTGTTCTTCTACGAGGTGGCGCGGCGCACCGGCATGGACAACATCGCCGCCATGGCCAACCGGTTCGGCCTGGGTGTGAAGCTGGATATCGAGTTGCCAAATGCGCGCAAGGGCCTGGTGCCGACGCGCGAATGGCGGATTGCCCAGGGCAAGGCGTGGAATATCGGCGACACGATCGTGCACGGCATTGGCCAGGGCTTCCTGCAGCTCACGCCGTTGGCGCTGGCGGTGATGGCGTCGCGACTGGCAACCGGCCGGGCGGTGCTGCCTCATTTGACGCGTACAATCGCCGATGTCTTGCAGCCCGGTTCGCGGCCCGAGGACTGGCCGCCGCTCGACCTGCCCGAGCGCGACCTGCGGGCAGTGCGCGACGGCATGTGGCAAGTCGTCAACGAGCCAGGTGGCACGGCAACGATCGCGCGCCTGACCCTCCCCGGGGTACAGCTGGCCGGCAAGACCGGATCGACGCAGGTGCGGCGGGTGACCCGCGAGCAGCGCGAGCACGGCTTCAAGTCCGAGGACCTGCCCTGGGAATTCCGCCCGCACGCGCTGTTCGTTGCTTTCGCGCCCCATGACGCGCCGCGCTACGCTTTGTCTGTGGTGGTCGAGCATGGCAACGCCGGGGCCGCGACCGCGGGGCCGGTGGCGCGCGACATCATGACCGACGCACTGACAATCGATCCGATCGGGCGCCGCGAACCGCCGCAGCGGGTGGCCGAGAGCATCACGCCGGGCGCGCCGGGGCGAGAGGGGTCGCGATGAGCCTGCTCGAGCGGCGGCTGATCCGCGAGACCTCGTTCGGCCTGGCCGGCAAGCTGTGGCGCATCTCCTGGACCTATGTTCTGTTGCTCTGCGCACTGGCGGGGGTGGGCTACGCTGCGTTGTATTCAGCCGGCGGCGGTTCGGCCGAGCCGTATGCGTCGCACCATATCCTGCGCTTTGCGTTCGGGCTGATGCTGATGCTATCGATCGCGCTGGTGGACATCCGCTTTATCGCCCGGCTGTCCTGGCCTGCCTACGCGGTGGCTGTGACGCTGCTGGTGCTGGTGCTGCACATGGGGCACGTGGGCAAAGGCGCGCAGCGCTGGATCGATCTCGCCGGGATGCAGTGGCAACCGAGCGAAATGATGAAGATCGCGCTGGTGATGGCGCTGGCATCCTGGTTCCACAAGGCGTCATGGGAGCAGATGGGCAATCCGCTGTTCCTGTTGCCGCCGGCGTTGGCGGTGGCGGTTCCGGTGGTGCTGATCGTGAAGGAGCCAAATCTGGGAACGGCGGTCATCGTCGCGGCGGTGGGTGCGGCGGTGTTTTTGGCCGCGGGGATACGCTGGTGGAAAGTTGGGCTGATCGCGGCGGTCATCGGCTTGGTGGCACCGATCGCTTATGGTCATCTGCACGACTACCAGCGGGCCCGCATCATCACCTTCCTCAGTCCTGAGAGTGACCCGCTGGGAACCGGCTACAACATTATCCAAAGCAAGATCGCGCTCGGCTCGGGCGGGATGTGGGGCCAGGGTTTTCTGCAGGGCACACAGGGGAATCTGAATTTCCTGCCAGAGAAACAGACCGACTTCATTTTCACCATGCTGGGGGAGGAGTTCGGCTTTGTCGGCGGCGTGGCGGTGCTGGGGCTGCTGGCGCTGATCGTACTGGGCGCGATGGGCATCGCACTGCGCTGCCGGCATCAGTACGGCCGGCTGCTCGCCCTCGGCATCGGCATGAACTTCTTCATGTATGTGTTCGTCAACGTGGCAATGGTGATGGGGGCGATCCCGGTCGGCGGCGTGCCATTGCCGTTGGTCTCGCATGGCGGCTCGGCGATGATCATGGTGATGGTCGGCTTCGGTCTGCTGATGTCGGTGCACGTGCACCGGGACGTCGAGTTCGGCGATGGACGAGACAACCCGTAATCGCCCAGTCAGTCCGGCACTTTCGCCACCATGAACAGCCGGCGGAACGGCAGCAGCGTCGTGCCATCCGGCTGGCGGGGATAGACCGGGTTCACCGCCGCGCGATAGGCCACCAGGAAGTCCTCGCGCTGGTCCGCTGGCAGCGCGTCCAGGAACGGGCGCAGGCTGCTGCCCATCGCCCACCGCACCACCGCGTCCTCACCCTGCAACGCATGCATGTAGATGGTCTCCCACATGTCCAGCGCGGCGCAGCGCGGNNTCTGCACCGCCAGCACCCCGCCCGGGGCCAGCGTGCCGAGCAGACCCGGGAACAGCGCCTGGTGTCCATCCAGCCAGTGCAGCGCCGCGTTGGAATAGATCAGGTCCGGCGCCTCGTCCGGTGCCCAGGCGGCGATGTCGGCCTGGCTGAAGTCGCAATCGGGAACGGCAGTCCGCGCACGGGCCAGCATCGGGGCCGAACCGTCGACTCCCATCACCGTAGCGGCAGGGAATCGCCGTTTGAGCACGGCGGTGACATTGCCGGCGCCGCAGCCCAGATCGACCACACGCGACGGGGCGGCCAGCGGCACGCGCGCCAGCAGGTCGAGCGCCGGGCGCAGGCGCTCATCGGCGTATTGCAAGTAGACCGCGGGATCCCATGGCATCGTCGTGCCTTTCTTTTCAGGCCGGTTTGGCATCGGCCCGGGCCTCGGTGACCAGGCGGCCGCTATCGACGGCAGGGATGCTGAGGCGGAAGACCGTGCCGGCCGGCCCGGTGCGCTGCAAGGTGAGCTCGCCGCCATGCGCGCGCACCAGGTCGCGTGCGATTGCCATCCCGAGACCGCTGCCACCCGGACGGCCACCGGTGACGAAGGGGCGAAACAGCGCCCGCTGCACAGGTTCGGGTAACCCCGGACCGTCATCCGCGATGGTCACCTCGACCCCCGCCCTGTCGGACACGGCGCCGACCGTGGCATGATGGGCCCCCGCCTCGCCGGCATTGCGCAGCAGATTGGCGAACACGCGCACCAGCTCACCGGCATCGGCTTCCACCCTGGTGCCGGCCGGCACGGCGGTCTCAATGCGAAGTCTCGGCGAGATCGCATGCGCCTGTTCGGCCGCCTCCTCGACGACCGAGCCAAGCTCCAGTGGGGCACGGATCAGCGTGGGCGGCCCTTCGCGCGCGAACTCCAAGGTGCGGCGGACCAGCTCGGTGGCGCGTTCCACGGCCCGTACCAGCGCGTCTCCGGCGTTGCTGATCCTGGGGTCCTCGTTCATCTGCAACCGCTCGGCCGTCAGCAGCGCCGGCGAGAGAATGCCGCGCAAATCATGGCTGGCGCGACTTACCGCGGCGCCCAGCGCGGCCAGGCGGGCGTTGCGCCACAGAGCCTCGCGCAGTTCCTGCTGCAATGCCGCCAGTTCGCGGCTGGCCGCGGCGATCTCGTCGTTGGCCAGCGGCGCCACCGCCTTCGGATCGAGCGGGTGCGTTCGCTCAGGGTTGGCACGGAAAGCGACGATGCTGCCAATGATGCGGTGCATCGGTCGCACCAGCAGCGCGTGCAACACCAGGTACATCAGCGCACCGGCCGCCAGTGCCACCAACACCGACACGGCGCCGATGTCGCGCGCGATGTCGCGCAGGTCACGGTCCAACGCGGCCTCGTTCAGCACGATCTCGATGGTCGCGGCGGGGAGCAGTGGGCTGGTGGCCTCCACGCGCAACAGGGCATCGCCGGAGCGCAGCAGCGCCGCGAGTGCCCTCTGCACGCCCTCCATCGCGGTCTCGTCACGCAGGTCCACCACCGTGGCGGTGGTCGGGGCGATAGCGGGGGCGAGTGACACCTCCGGCTGACCAGGCGCGTGCAGTCGCACCGACACCGCGCCGGACAGACGCAGCAGTGACTCGCGCACCTGGGCATCCACCAACCCGCCCGGGGCGATGGCCACGGCGAGAATGGCGATCTGGCCGTCGCGCACGTGCTGGGACAGCCAATCGTGGCGCGCCCGCGTCACGGCGGGCACGAACACCATCACCTCCGCCGCCAGCACCACCGCGATGGTCAGCCAAAGCAGCCGCACCGACAGGCTGCGCCCGAACAGCAATCGGATCATGCCAGCCTCTTCCCGGCCCTGGCCGGTTGATCCTGCCGCCAGATTGCGACCAAGCCGCCGCCTGGGCAATCGGTGCGGCAGGGATTCACGGCAGCCATGTCAGCAACCGCACCAGCCGCTTCGTGGTCGGAGCGAACAACCGGTCCATGAAGAAGCTGCCGGCGGCCCGTTTCCCCGCCTCCGCCAGGGTCGGGTAAGGCACGATCAGGCCGGCCAGCACCGACAGGCTGGTACGCTGCGCGATGGCCAGGGTCCACATGCCGATCATCTCGCCCGCGTGCGGCGCCAGGATGCCAGCGCCGAGCAGCCGGCCGCGCCGCGTCGTCACCAGCTTGACCAAGCCCTCGGGGCGACGCTCGGCCTGAGCGCGGTCGTTCTCAGCCAGCGGCCAGCGCAGGACGCGGATGTCGTGCCCCGCGGCACGCGCTTCGACCTCGGTCAATCCGACCTGCGCCAGTTCGGGATCGGTGTAGATGACCCGTGGCAGCGCGGCGTAGTCCACCCGTGCAGGCAGATGGAACAACGCCCGGCGGATGACGATACCGGCGTGGTAGCTGCCCACATGGGTAAAGGCTCGCGGGCCGATTCCCCGCGGATCGGCGATGTCGCCGACAGCGAAGACGCGCGGGTTGGAAGGGCTGCGCAGCCCGGCATCGGTGGCGATACCGCCCGGCCCGGCCCGCACGCCGCCTGCTTCGAGTCCCAGGTCCTCAATGTTTGGCCGCCGTCCGGCGGCTACCAGCAGGTGTGAGCCCTCGATCCGCCGTCCGTCCTGGAGCACCAGTAATGGGCCGGACTCGACGCGAACGACCGGCACGCCCTCCAGCACCTCGATGCCGTTGCCGGCCAGGGCGGCGCGCAGCCCGTCGGCAAGTTCGGAATCCTCGCGCCCGGCGATGTGGTCCGCCTCGACCACGGTCACCCGGCAGCCCAGTCCAGCATATGCCTGCGCCATCTCCAGCCCGATCGGCCCGCCGCCGAGGACAACAAGGTGTGTGGGACGTTCGGGCAGGTCGAACAGGCCCTCGTTGGTAATATGGGGCACCGCGTCGAGGCCGGCGATGGGCGGCAGCACGGCGCGGCTGCCGGCAGCGATGACGATGCGGCGGGCGGTCAGGCGGCGCGGTCCGTCGAGCAGCGACACCTCCAGGGTATCGTGGGCAACAAAGCGAGCCTCGCCATGCAGGACGGTGGCACCAAGGGCAGTGAAACGGGCGGCGCTGTCAATCGGCGCAATGGTGGCAATGACGCCGCGCACATGCGCCTGCACCGCTTCCCAGGCAATCTCGGGGACGGCGATGCGCAGGCCGAACCGACCGGCGGCGCGGCCGTCCATGGCGGCGTGCGCGGCGGCGAGCAACGCCTTGCTGGGCACGCAGCCCGCATTGAGGCAGTCACCACCCATGCGGCCGCGCTCGATCAGCGCCACCCGCAGGCCAAGCTGGGCGGCGATGGCGGTGACCGAGAGCCCGGCAGCGCCGGCACCGATCACGGCAAGGTCGAATTCAGCCATTTCGCGTCCCCCAGCGCCGCCAAGCAACCGGTAGCAGCGACAGTACGGCCAAGCCCACGAGCGGCAGCAGCACCGGGGGCGACCAGATCAGCGACACGTCGGGCTGCCCGCCGGCGGCCAGCACGACCTCCACACCGGCGCCGATGCTGGCAAACACGAAGGTGGCCGGCATGATGCCGATGAAGGTTGCCCCGGCAAAGGTCGCGAGTGGGATGCCGACCAGCGCCGGGGCGAGGTTGGTCAGCCAGAACGGCACCACCGGGATCAAGCGCATGACGAGCAGGTAGGAGAATCCGTCACGCTGCAGCCCGGGCCGCACCCTGTCGAGGAAGGGGCCGGCCCGGGTGGCGAGCAGCGGGGCCAGCGCGCTGCGAGCGGCAAGAAAGAGAAGAATCGCGCCGATGGTGGCACCCACCACCGCCAGCATGCCACCGATCAGCGTACCGAACAGCAGGCCTCCGCTGACCGTTAACAACGCGCCGAGCGGGATGGACAGGGCGACCGCCGCGGCATAGGCGGCGACATAGGCGGTGGCGGCGATCATCGGCGCCACGGCGACCAGCCGCCGCAGCGCGGATTCGTGCGCGGCCAGTGAAGCCCAGTTCAACTGCCGGAGCAGTCCGCTGGCGAAGGCAGCCGCCAGCAGCGCCAGGATCAGCAGCAGCGGCCAGACACGTCGTAACACGGTCATCGGTCTCCTGTCAGTTCGGCGCCGCACGGAAGCGGGCCTGTGCTAATCCGGCCAAGGTTGACGGGCCGGCCGGCACCCCCCTATAAGCCGCCGCCTGCACGGGCCCCGTCGGGAAAGGCCCCGCCATCGCATGTCCCGCGGTCCCGGCGGTCGGCGGACCTGAAGCCATATCGGAGAGTGTCGTGAAGCGCACCTATCAACCGTCGAAGCTCGTCCGCAAGCGCCGTCATGGATTCCGTTCCCGCATGTCGACGGTCGGCGGCCGCGCGGTGTTGGCGAATCGCCGCGCCAAGGGCCGCAAACGCCTGTCGGCCTGACGACGCGCGGTGGCGCCCACGCCGGAGC
>PLTJ01000091.1:16904-29884 GCA_003164455.1 Acetobacteraceae bacterium | reverse complement strand
ACGCCGCGGCGGCGCTGCCGGCGCGGCTGCTGGCGGTGGGTCCCGGCGAGAGCGTGGCCGATCTGTGCGCGGCGCCCGGCGGCAAGGCGGCGCAATTGGCCGCCGCCGGTGCCCAGGTGACGGCGGTGGAGCGCGATCCGGCCCGGCTGGAGCGATTGCGCGACAATTTTACCCGCCTGCGCCTGACCGCCGATTTCGTCACCGCCGACGCCGTCACCTGGCGGCCATCGGCGGCCTTCGACGCCGTGCTGCTGGACGCGCCGTGCAGCGCCACCGGCACCATCCGCCGCCACCCCGACATGCCCTACCTCAAGCGGCCCGGCGCCATCGCGGCCCTGACCGAACAGCAGGACCGTCTGCTGGACGCCGCCTGCGCCCTGCTGCGGCCCGGCGGCAGGCTGGTCTATGCGGTCTGCTCGCTGCAACCCGAGGAGGGACCGCGGCGCGTGGCGGCGGCGCTGGAGCGGCTGGACCTGCGGCTCGATCCGGTGCGGCCGGAAGAAGTGCCGGAGCTGGCGGAGGCGATCACCGCCGAGGGGGTGTTGCGCACCACGCCGGCCCTGTGGTCCGGACGGGGCGGCCTGGACGGGTTCTGCGTGGCCCGGCTGATTCGTCGGCTGCCGGCATAAGCCTTCGCTTGTGCGCAACGGAGTCGGCTGTCTAGAAACTACTGTGATGTTCCAGTGTCGCCTCGTCGGGTGCAGCGCGCGCGAGTCGCCTTCCGGCGGTCGTTGGGGGGCTCTGCGTCCGCGCGGAGCCGGCGCATGACCGGCTGGGTGCGCAGCGTGCGCCGGCGCCTGGCACGGTTGCCCAGCCTCAGCATGACGCGCGTGCCGGACGCGCCGGCGCTGCCGGTGCGCGACCCCTGGCCGGGCGATGCGGCACGCGGGGCGGATCTGTTGAAGGGCATGCTGTCGCTGGGCGGCAGCGTGGTGGAGCTGCGGGTGGGCGGATTCGCCGATATCGGCGGCACGCCGATGCTGCGCGCCGCCGCGCACGGCTTCACTTGGTTGCGCGACCTGCGTGCCCTGGGCACCGATGCCGCCCGCATGCGGGCGCGCGCGCTGGTGACGGAATGGATGGCTACCCCGCATTCCGATCCCCTGGCCGAACGGCCGGACGTCGCCGGGGCGCGCATCGCCGCCTGGCTCGGCCATTACGACTTCTTTGCCGCTTCCGCCGATGACGGGTTCCGCCATCAACTGATGGCGCGGCTGGTTGCCGACGCCCGCGGCCTGGCCGCCGGGCTGCCCACCGAGGAGCTCGACGCGCGCGCCTTCACCGCGCTGAAGGGGTTGATCGCGGCGGCGGTGGCCTTGCCCGACCATGCCGCCTTCCTGACCCGGGCGCTGCGCGTGTTGCCGCAGGAACTGGCGCGCCAGATCCTGCCGGACGGCTGCCATGCCGAGCGCAGCCCGGCGCAGTTGATGGCGGTGTTGCAGGACCTCACCGAAATCCGCGCCCTGTTGCAGGCCGCCCAGGCGCAGCCGCCGCAGGCGTTGGGCAGCGCCATCGAGCGCATGGGTCCGGCGCTGCGCGGCCTGCGCCACGGCGACGGCGGGCTGGCCCTGTTCAACGGCAGCAAGGAGGAGAGCGCGGCGCTGGTCGAGCTGGTGCTGGCCCAGGCCGGGCGCGGCGGGCGCGCCCCTTCGGTGCTGGCCGACGGCGGTTTCCAGCGCTTGCAGGCCGGCCGGTCGGTGTTGATCGTCGACAGCGGCGTGCCGGCGCCGGCGAAGATCGACCGTTTCGCCCATGCCGGCACGCTGAGTTTCGAGCTGTCGATCGGGCGCGACCGCATGATCGTCAACTGCGGCGCGGCGCCGGCGGCCGGGCCCGAGTGGCGCGACGCCAGCCGTTCCACCGCCGCGCATTCCACCCTCGTGATCGCCGACACCAATTCGTCGGAGCTGAAGCCCGAGGGGCTGGGCCGGCGGCCGGAGCGGGTCGAGGTGCAGCGCCAGGAAGCGGCCGGCGCGCATTGGCTGGAGGTGAGTCACGACGGCTATCGCAAGCCGTTCGGGGCCATTCACCGCCGCCGGCTTTACCTGGCCGAGAGCGGCGAGGACATCCGCGGCGAGGACGTGGTGGAGGCGGCCACGCCACAGCCCTATGTGGTGCGGTTCCATCTGCACCCCAATGTGGATGCCAGTCTCCAGCAGGACGGCGGGGCGGTCTTGTTGCGCCTGCCCTCGGGCAGCGGCTGGCGGCTGCGTGCCGACGGCATGCGGCTGACGCTGGAGGAGAGCATCTATCTCGGCGGACCCGAGCCGCGGCGCAGTGAGCAGGTGGTGCTGGGCGGCTTCCAGGACGGGCCGCAGACCGTGAAATGGGCGATTACGAAGGTGGGGTAGGTGGGCGTTGGGTGGGGACACCGGATTTTCCCGCACCAGCGCCCATCAGAACATCAGCACCGCAGTCGCTTCGATCCGCTGCTTCAGGGTTCTGTGCCGGCCATCGCGCGTCATGATGTCGGCCTTGCGACCGAGGATGCTGGCGGCGCGCTCCTTCACGTCCATCAGTTCAAACAGGCCGAACGTCCCCTTTCGTCCGCCTTGACATCCCGCCGCCCCCGGGCGCGACCATGCCGGGGGACACGGAGCATAGCGCCATGACCGAAGCAACATTGCAGCGCCTGTGCGACGCGGTGAGCGCCGAACGCATGATGGCCGACCTGGCGGAGTTCGCCCGCTGGGTCAAACTCTCCGGTACGCCCGACGAGCTGAACAGCCTGCGCCACGTGCGCGCCCAGCTCGACGCCGCTGGCTTCGCCACCACCCTGCTTGCGCACGACGCCTATATCAGTCTGCCCGGCGCGGCGGGACTGCAGGTCGGCCAGGTCGGTGCCTGGACGCCGCACGCCATCACCCACTCCTTCTCCCGCCCTTCGCCTGAAGGCGGGCTGGCGGCGGAGCTGGTCTATGTGAAAACCGGCGCCCCGGCCGACCTGGCCGCCCAGGACGTGCGCGGGCGCATCCTGCTGGTGGACGGCATCGCCTCGCCGGCGGTGAGCCAGCGCGCCAGCGAGGCCGGCGCGGTGGGGCAGATCCACATCAGCCCGCACGCCGACCCGCACGAAATGTGCATCTCCCCGGTATGGGGCAGCCCGACCGACACGGCGCTGTCGCTGCTGCCGCGCACCGTGGTGCTGTCGGTCGGCGCGGCGGACGGCGCCACCCTGAAGCAGCGCATCGCCGGCGGCGAGCGCATGCAGGCCGTGCTGCATGCCGAGGTGGACACGCGCTGGCGCGAAATCCCGATGCTCGTTGCCGAACTGGCGACGGAAGGGGAGGCGCCCTTCGTGCTGTTCAGCGGCCACCACGACACCTGGTACTACGGCGTGATGGACAACGGCAGCGCCAACGCCACCATGCTGGAAGCGGCGCGCCTGTTGCAGTCTCGGCGCGCATCCTTCAAGCGCGGCCTGCGCATCTGCTTCTGGTCCGGCCATTCGCACGGCCGCTATGCCGGCTCGGCCTGGTATGCCGACACCCATTGGGACGAGCTGAACCGCCGCTGTGTGGCGCATGTGAACGTCGATTCCACCGGCGGCCTCGGCGCCAGCGTGCTGGCCGACGTGCCGGTCTCGGCCGAACTGCGCCCGCTCGGCCGCGAGGCGGTGCTGGCGCAGGGCGGCCAGCACCTGGAGGGCGGGCGCATGGCGCGCGCCGGCGACGAGAGTTTCTGGGGTATCGGCCTGCCCTCGATGTACATGGGCATGGGCGAGCAGCCCGCCGACGGACAGGTCAGCGCCATGGCCGGCGTGATCGGCAACGCCAGCAAGAGGAGCGCCGGTCTGGGCTGGTGGTGGCACACGCCGCACGACACGCTGGACAAGATCGACCCGGACAACCTGGTGCGCGACACCCGCGTCTATGTGCACACGCTGTGGCGCCTGCTGACCGAGCCGGTGCTGCCGCTCGACTATCGCGAAACCGCCGCCGATCTCGGCGCCGAGTTGCACGGGCTGGCGGACCGGCTGGGCGGGCGTTTTGACGCCGCGCCGCTGCTGGCGCGGGTGGCCGAACTGGCGGCGGCGGCCGGACACCTCGGCGGCGATCCGGCGCGGGTCAACGCGGCGCTGATGGCGGCCGGGCGGGCCCTGGTGCCGCTCGACTACACCACCGGCGACCGGTTCTCCCACGACCCGGCGCTCGGCCAGTCGCCCTGGCCGGTGCTGGACAAGCTGCGCGCGCTGGCCGAGGCGGCACCGGGCAGCGACGCGGCGAAGTTCCTGACGGTGGCGGCGCGGCGGGCGTGCAACCGGCTCGGCTTCGCCCTCGACCAGGCCATCGCCGCCCTGCGCGCGGCCGCCTGAGGTTTACGCCCAGGCTTCGGCGATCGGCGCCAGCGAGAGCAGCGTGTCCAGTTCCGCCACGGCCTGGGCGAGCGCGGTCGCCTTGCGCCGGCCCAGCACGGGCTTGACGAGCCCGGCGAACTTCAGCTCCAGGCGGCGGCCCTGCTCGGCCACGTCGGCGGCGGGGACGCCGGAGTCATGCTCGGCGGCATGGCGGGTCCCGTCGGGCAGGTGCAGCACGACTTCCGCCCGGGTTGGCGGCCAATCCCGTTGGAATTCGATGCCGATGCGGTCGCGCAGGCGCACCAGGATGGGGTTGTCGCAGGCCGCATCGGAAAAGGTGTCGAGCCGCCCGGTATCGAGGCCGGCGATGGCCATGGCGACGGTCAGGCGGAGGCTGAATTTCGCCTCGAGCGCCGTCCGGGGGGCGGCAATATTGCAGACCCGGTCGCAGCTTTCCGCCACCCGCACGGTGATGGCGTCGATCCGGTCGGCGGTCAGCGCGTGCTCGAGACGCAACTTGCGCGCCGCCTCGATGGGGGCGTGCGTGAAGTAACAGGCGGCATGGTACTTGAACAGGTTGTTGCGCAGGTGCCAGCCCCCGGCGGGCTCCGCCAGCGCCGCTGCCGGGTCGAAATCGGGGCTGTGCGTGCGGGCAAAGCCCTGCGGGCATTCCAGCGCGTCGGGGCGGGAGGTGAAACCGCGCGCCGCCAGCCGCGCCGCCAGCAGCCCGTTATAGGCGGCCCGGCCCGCGTGCAGCGGCTTGCACATCGTCCCGAACATCGCCTTCAGCCCGGCCGCCTGGCTCGCCGCGATGCCGAGCGCATGCGCGGTGCGTTCCACGTCGAGTCCCAGCAGGTGGGCGCATCCCATGGCGGCGCCGAAGGTGCCGATGGTGCCGGTGGCGTGAAAGCCGAGCCCGTCATAGTGCCCGGGCGCCACCAGCCGGCCGATCCGGCAGGCCGTCTCGGTGCCGGCGACGAAAGCGGCGATCAGTTCGGCGCCGGAAGCGCCGCGTTCCTCGGCGAGCGCCAGCACCGCCGGCAGCACGGTGGCCGAGGGATGGCCCGGCATGGCCATGGCGACGTCGTCGAGGTCGAGCGCGTGGCTGGCGGTGCCGTTCAGCAGCGCCGCCGACAGGGCCGGCAGCGTCAGGTCGCGGCCGATCACCCCGGCGGTGCCGGCGCCGCCCTGGTCCACCAGTTCGGCTTCCAGCATGCGCACCAGCGGCTCGCCCGCGCCGGCGATGGCGACGGCCAGCGTGTCCAGCACGCATTGCCGCGCGATCACGCGAATGTCGTCGGGCAGATCGTCGAAGCGCACGGCCAACGCGCGGCGGGTGAGCGCCAGCGTCAGCCCGGCGGCGCCGTCGGGGATAGTATTCATATTCAGCGCCCCTTCCTGCGGCACGCCTGGTTGCACGACGACGCTACCGGCACCGGGAATCGCGGTCAATGAAAGCAAGGCCAGGAGCACCCCCCCTGGACCTCACGCCCCATTCATCGCCCCCGGTGCGGCGATGACGCATCACTCGATGCGGCTGTTCAGCCTGTTTTCGTAATAGTCCGGATTATTGCCAAGTTTCGCCAGAACCGGCGCCGTGATGACCTTGAGCTGCTCGATGACGTCCGGGCCGATCTTGTAGTCCACGGCCTCGACATTCAGGGCAAGCTCGGCGAGGGTGCGGGAACCGGCGATGGTTGTCGTCATGTACTTGTTGGCCATGACCCACGCCAGCGAAAGCGCCGCGATATTCACCTTTTGCGCTGCCGCGACTTCTTTTATTTTGGCGATGGCCTCGAACACCTCGGCTTCCGCGCCGTCCTCGCCATGCCGGGTTCCCTTGCCGTGGCTGTGGTGGAAGTGCCTGGACCGGGCCTGCATCGGGCCTATTTCGTCGGCGCGACCATACAGTCCGGTCAGCAAACCCTGCTGCAACGGCATATACGCAATAATGCCGATATCGTGCTTCGCGCAATAGGGTATGATTGCATCCTCGATCGCCCTGGACAGCAGGCTATAGGGCATTTCGTTGGTTACGACGTCATCCATGCTGCCGAGAACAGCGTCCATCTGCTTGACGCCATGGTTGCTCATGCCGATCGCGCGGATCTTTCCCTCTTTCTTCAGGGCTTTCATCGTCGCGAAAGCCTCCTGAATCGATGGGGGACGGGCGATCGCCGCCTTGTCACTGGTGAAATGTTCGAGCGAATGAGAACTGATCGGCCAATGCAGCATATAGACATCGATGTAATCGGTGCCGAGCCGTTTCAGGCTCTGTTCGCAGCTTTTCCGCATGGTGTCCGGGGCCGCGTTCGCCGGGGTCACCTTCGAGCCGATGATCGCCCGGTCGCGTTTCCCCTTCAAGGCGATCCCGAGCGAGGTTTCGCTGGCGCCGTTATTGTACATCTCGGCGGTGTCGAAAAAATTGATGCCGAGATCAAGAGCCCGGTGAACGACCTGATCGACGTCATCCTGACTTTGCGCGCCCCAGTAATCGCCGCCGCCGAATGGCCAGGTTCCGACACCAAGAACGCTGACACGCAAGTCGGATTTTCCAAGTTTCCTGTATTCCATTTCTGGGCTCCTCTAGGTGGCGTCAACTACTTGGTGGCACCTCCGCGTGGGCAACGGCGTGATCGTGGAAGTGGGGCACGGACAGGCTGGGATGGCGGCTATCTCCCGGGTATGGGTGCTATCCGGCCGGGGCGTGCTTGTCAACGACAGGGCCGTCCTGATCCTGGATAAGCACTGGGAGAGAGAAGTTCTTCTCCTCTCTCCCATTACTCCGGCAAAGAAACGAGCGCGCTGTCAGGATGCGGGCACGAACGGCGCGGGCGGGCGGTTGCCGCCCTGCCGCTCCACCATCCATGCCGGGTATTCCGCCGCCAGCGCGCTCACCGCGTCGAGCCCGGCCATCTCCTCGGCCGACAGCGTGAGCGTTGTCGCGGCGATGTTGTCGGCCAGTTGCTCGCCCGTCTTGGCGCCGATGATCACGCTGGTCACGTGCGGCTTGGCGAGCAGCCAGGCCAACGCCACGCGCGCCACCGAGACGCCATGCCGCGCGGCGACCTCGCGCATCGCGGCCACGCACGCCCAGCCCCGGTCGGCGTTGACCGGCGGGAAGTCGAAGCTGACCCGGCGGGCGCCCTCCGGCCCGTTCGCGCCGGGCCCGAACTTGCCCGACAGCAACCCACCGGCCAGCGGGCTCCACACCATCAGGGCCAGCCGTTCCTCGTTCAGCAGCGGCACGATCTCCCGCTCCAGGTCGCGGCTGGCGATGGTGTAATAGGCCTGGAGGCTGTCGAAGCGGGCCAGGCCGGCGCGCTCGGAGATGCCGAGCGCCTTCATGATCCGCCAAGCCTGCCAGTTGGACACGCCGACGTAGCGGACCAGCCCCTGGCGCACCAGGTCGTCGAGCGCGCGCAACGTCTCCTCGATCGGGGTGATCGTGTCGGTGCCGTGGATCTGGTAGAGGTCGATGTGGTCGGTCTGCAACCGCGCCAGGCTGTCGTGGACGCTGTCCATGATGTGGGCGCGCGAGGCCCGGCGGTCGTTCGGGCCGTTGCCCATCTGGCCGAACACCTTGGTGGCGATCACCACGTCGCTGCGGCGGATGCCGAGATTGTGCAAGGCCTGGCCAAGCAACTGCTCCGCGCGGCCGAGACTGTAAACGTCGGCGGTGTCGATGAAGTTCACCCCGGCATCGAGCGCGGCGCGGACGATGGCGTCCACCGCGTCCTGTTGCAGCGTGCCGATGTGACTCCACATCTCGCCGTTGCCGCCGAAGGTCATCGTGCCCAGGCAGATCTCGGAGACGAACAGGCCGGTGCGGCCGAACTGGTTATAGCGCATCACTATCTCCTTGTCGGATCAATGGCGGGGTGGCGTTTCTCCGCCTATGCCGCCTTCAGCCGGTTCGCGAAGCTCTTGCGGAATTTTGCGACTTTCGGCGCCACCACGGCCTGGCAATAGCCCTGAAACGGATTCCGGGCGAAATAGTTCTGATGGTACGCCTCGGCCGGCCAGAACACTTCCAGCGGCCGGACCTCGGTGGCGATCGGCCCCGGCCAGATGCCGGCGGCCGCGATCTCGGCGATCACGCCCACCGCCGCCACCCGCTGGTCCTCGTCATGGGTCAGGATGATGGAGCGGTATTGCGGCCCGACGTCGTGGCCCTGGCGGTCCTTGGTGGTCGGGTCGTGGATGGTGAAGAACACCCGCAGCAGGTCCTCGTAGCTGATCTCGGCGGCATCGAAGCCGATCTGCACCACTTCGGCGTGTCCGGTCCGCTTGCCGCAGACCTGCTCGTAGCTGGGGTTCGCCAGCTGCCCGCCGGCATAGCCCGAGACCACGCGGGTCACCCCGCGTAGCCCCAGATACACCGCCTCCAGGCACCAGAAGCATCCGCCCCCCAGTGTCGCGACCTGTTCCGCCATGATCCTGCTCCCCGGTTGGGTCACAAGTTGGCACGCGGCGCCGGCTTGTCCAGCGCGCGCTTTCCCTGGCCGCGCCGGGCGGCTAGCCTCGGGCGCAGACCAGGGAGAGACTCATGCCCAACGATCCGACCGCCCGCCTGCAGGCCTGGCAGCCCGAAATGACCGCCATCCGCCGCGACATCCACGCCCATCCCGAAATGGGCCTGGAGGAAGTTCGCACCGCCGCCCTGGTGGCGGCGAAGTTGCGGGAGTGGGGCATCCCGGTCACCGAGGGCATCGGGCGCACCGGCGTGGTCGGCACCATCAAGGGCCGCCGTCCCGGCCAGCGCGCCATCGGGCTGCGCGCCGACATGGACGCGCTGGCGATTCCCGAGGCCACCGGCCTAGCCTATGCCTCGACCAACCCCGGCACCATGCACGCCTGCGGCCATGACGGGCACACCACCATGCTGCTCACCGCCGCCCGGGCGCTGGCCGCGGAGCCCGATTTCGCCGGCACCGTGCACCTGATCTTCCAGCCCGCCGAGGAAGGCCGCGGCGGGGCGGAGGCCATGCTGGCCGACGGGCTGTTCGACCGTTTCCCCTGCGAGGCGATCTATGGGCTGCACAACCAGCCCGGCATGCCGGTGGGCACCTTCGCCACCCGCAAGGGGGGCTTCATGGCTGCCGTCGGGTTCTGGTGCGTGCAGTTCCGCGGCAACGGCGGGCACGGCGGCGCGGCGCCGCATTTGGCGGCCGACCTGTCCGTGGTGGCGGCGCATTTCATCCTCGGCCTGCAGACCATCGTCGGGCGCAACGTGCCGGCGCTGGAAACCGCGGTGATCAGCGTCGGCTACATGGCCGGCGGCAACGCTGAGAGCCCCAACGTAATGCCGGCCGAGCTTACCGTCGCCGGCACCGCGCGCTGCTTCAACGACGGCGTGCGCGACCTGCTGGAGCGGCGCATGAACGACCTGGCGCAGGGGCTGGCGGCGTTGCACGGCGCCACCGCCAGCTTCGATCCGCACTGGAACACGCTGGCGACGATCAACCACGACGCGCAGACCGAGGTGGCGGTGGCCGCGGCGGCGGCATTGCCCGGCGCGCAGGTGGACGCCGACGTCCCACCGGTGACCGGCGGCGAGGACTTCTCCTTCATGCTCCGCGTCCGCCCCGGCGCCTTCATGTTCATCGGCAACGGCATGAAGGGCGGGGCGCTGCATACGCCGCAATACGACTTCAATGACGACATCATCCCGCTCGGCGCGGCGTACTGGCTGAGCGTCGTTCACCAGGAACTCGGGTAGCAAGGCGTCTCATCCCCCTTGCGCGTCGCTGGTGGCGGGCCATGTACCCGCCTCCCGGCGCCGTCGGCGGCCGGAAATGAAAACGGGGGGATGAACGATGCCGATCCTGCTGCGTGCTTTTCTCGGTTTTGTCGCCGCGGTCCTGTCCGTGCTGGTGTTTCACCAGGGCATGGTCGGGCTGCTGCATCTCGGCGGAATGGTCCCGAACACGCCCTACAGCCTGGTGCCGGTTGGCCCGTGGCAGGTGCCGCTGGTCGCCGACATGTGCTTCTGGGGCGGGCTGTATGGCATCGTCTACGGCATCGCCCTGCCGTCGCTGCCGCGCCTGCCGGGCTGGCTGCTCGGCCTTTGCCTCGGCCTGGTGGCGGCCTCGGTGGGCTGGTTCGTGGTGGCGCCGATCAAGGGCCTGCCGATCGCCGGCGGCTGGGTCGCCGCCAACATGGCGCGGTCGGTCGCCATCAACGGTTTCTGGGGCATCGGCGTCGGCATCATCGCGCCGTGGCTGATCCGCTACCCGAATACCCCCAGGACCGCCGCCGCCTAAGGTAACAACACCGTCCCGGGCAGGACCTCGGCGGGCGCCTGCCCGGCGCGGAAGACGAACGCCGGATGCGGGCCCTCCAGCCGGGTTTCGGCGTTCGATACCCGGAGCCAATCCCCTTCGGGCAGGCCGATCACGGTGTCCGCGGGATTGGCCACCAGGTACTCGGCCAACCGCTGCCGGCGGGTTTCGCCCTGATGGCCGGGCGGCATGGCGTCGGTGAAATGCGGGTTGATCTGCCAACCGACCAGCCCGAGGGCCGCGAATCCCTGTGGATCGACGATCGGCATGTCGTTGGTGGTGCGGATGGTCGGGCAGGCCAGGATGGAACCGGCGCTCCAGCCGACGAACGGCGCCCCGGCGCGAATGCGCGCGGCGATCGGCGCGAGCAGCCCCCGCCGCCGGCACTCGGCGAGCAGATTGAAGGTGTTGCCGCCGCCGACGAAGATCATCGCGGCCGCCGCGACGGCGGCAGACGGGTCGGCCACGGCATGGATGGGATCGAGGACAATCCCGGTGCCGGCCAGCGCGGCCTGGACCTTGGCGGTAAAATCATCCCACCCGACGGTGACGGAGGCGAAGGGAACGAACAGCGCCCGGCGCCGCCCGCCGGCGATCGCCGCGATGGCGCCGGTGGCGTGCGACAGATAGCCGCCCTCGGGCGTGCGCGAGTTGCTGAGCAGCAGCAGGTCCATCACAGCACCTCGGCGGTCAGTTTGGCGATCAGCGCGTTCGACAGGATCACCGGGCAATCGGCACCCTCGGCCGCGGCGCGGCGGTGGTGCTCGACGAAGCCCATGCAATCCATCACCAGCAGGTCGGCCCATTGGTCGCGCAGGCCGCGCGCCGCCGCCGCCACCGCCGCGTCGTCGCCGCCGTAGGGCGAGGCGACGGCATAGATCGGCGGGTGCGCCAGCCCCGCCCATTTGCCCGCCTCGCTGCCGACCTGCGAGGCCAGCGGCACGATGATGCCGACCTGGCGATCGCCGGCCAAGGCCGCCACCGCCGGCGGCACGATGCGGTCGGGCTCGACCAGCCACGCCGTCCGGCAGCTCAGGGAAGCGAACTGGCCGGTGCACAGCAGCAGGATCGTGGTGCAGCCCTGGTCCTCCAGCTCGGCGAGCTTGCCGGCCGCCGCCGCTTCCGCCGCGGCCCGGTCGATGACGACGACGGAGCCGTCCAGCAGGCGGGTGATCAGCTCGGGCTGGCCAGCCACCGGGGCGAAGCGCGCCGTGATTTCCGCCGGCGCCAGGCCGTCGAGCAGGCCCGCGTGCAGGCGCGCCACCTCGGCGCCGATGGCGGCATCGAGGATCGGGGTGATGTCGGGTCTCGGCGCCTGGCCGATGGTGATGGTGCCGAGCTTGCGCGACCGCATGGTCATGCTCCCGCCGCCGCCCGGCGCTGCAAATGCGCGAGCGAGCCGTAGAGCGCGATCAGCCGGTCGTATTCCGCCGCGTCGTAGAAGCTGGCGGTGCCGCGGGTGAATTCCTTGGCGACCTCGACGGCGAACTTCACGGCCAGCGCGATGTCGGTCTCGTGGCTGGCGCCGGTGCCGCAGCCCGGCACCACGCTCTCGGCGCACAGCGCCACCCCGACGACCGGCGCCGCCGTCGCGATCGAGGGCTGCAGGATGCTGTTGAGGTGGTAGACGCCGTTGCCGTAGGGGGTGATGTCCTGGGTGGTG
The DNA here is from genome assembly GCA_003164455.1 of Acetobacteraceae bacterium. Classification (GTDB taxonomy): domain Bacteria; phylum Pseudomonadota; class Alphaproteobacteria; order Acetobacterales; family Acetobacteraceae; genus Rhodovastum. The sequence goes on along the minus strand of PLTJ01000091.1, from coordinate 17,640 downwards.
ATCGGGAAGGTGACGGCCAGCCGGCCGCTGGTCATTTCCATGATCCGGATGAGGTCGTCCGAGACCCTCAGGATGTAGCCCTGTTTGACCGTCGGCGAGATCGCGAAGCCCTTGTGATTGAGGATGCGGTTGCCCTTGGTGGTGTCGATCGACAGCACCGCGTCCATCTCCGCCACCACCTCGTGGGCGTTCATGTCCTCGGTCTCGACCGGCGAGTCCATGAAATCGACCGGCTCGTGCCGGCGCGTCGGCGCATCGGGGCAGACATGGGTGCACAGGATCACGTCGCCGGGCAGGGTGTCGCCCTGGGTCTGCATGTGGGCGAGCTTCAGGGCCGCGGCGACCGCCGCGATGGCGCCGTCGCCGTCGGAGACCAGGCCGATCCGGGTCGGCCGGGCGCCGATGCCGCCGAGCCGCCCGACCACGCCCAGCGTCGGCGCGCTGCCCCCGGCGCGCCGCCCGTTGCTGCCCGGCACGACGAGCTTGACGAAGTCGGTGGCGCCCTTGGCGCCGGTGATTCGGGTGACGGTGACCTCGGTTTCGGGGTAGTGGGAAAACATATCGACGACCGTCCGGCCCGACGCGTGAGCGCTGTCGAAAGCCTCGAACACCTGAATCGTCTGCAAAAGGCTCATGACAGGATCCTCCCGGGGTGAAAGGGTGATGCCACGATGGAGTATGACGCAATGACCGAAACCGCCGCCCTGCTCGCCGATTTCGGCATCGACCGCGCGAC
>PLTJ01000091.1:1669-16875 GCA_003164455.1 Acetobacteraceae bacterium | reverse complement strand
GCGCTCGGCCGCCTGGTCACCCTGGAAGCCGGCAAGATCGTCCAGGAGGGGCTGGGCGAGGTGCAGGAGATGATCGACATCTGCGACTTCGCGGTCGGCCTGTCCCGCCAGTTGCATGGCCTCACCATCGCCACCGAGCGGCCCGGCCATGCGATGCGCGAGACCTGGCACCCGCTCGGCCCGATCGGCGTCATCACCGCCTTCAATTTCCCGGTCGCGGTGTGGGCGTGGAACGCCGCCCTGGCGCTGGTGTGCGGCGATCCGTTGGTGTGGAAACCGTCGGAAAAAACCCCGCTCACCGCGCTGGCCGTGCAGGCCCTGTTCCGCCGCGCCGCCGCCCGCTTCGGCGGCGTGCCGGAGGGGTTGCTGGAGGTGGTGATCGGCGGCGCCGAGGCCGGCGCAGCGCTGGTGGACGATGCCCGGCTTCCGCTGATTTCCGCCACCGGTTCGACCCGCATGGGCCGCGCCGTCGCTCCCCGTCTGGCCGCGCGCTTCGCCCGCGCCTTGCTGGAACTGGGCGGCAACAACGGCATGATCGTCTGCCCCTCGGCCGATCTTGATCTCGCTTTGCGCGCCATCCTGTTCGCCGCCGTCGGCACCGCCGGGCAGCGCTGCACCAGCCTGCGCCGGCTGTTCGTTCATGCCGACATCTACGACCGGCTGGTGCCCCGCCTGGTGCGCGCCTATGCCTCGGTGACGGTCGGCGACCCGCGCGATCCCGCCACCCTGGTCGGCCCGCTGATCGATGCGCCGGCCCATGAGGCGATGCAGGCCGCGCTGGCCGAGGCCCACGCCCAGGGCGGCAGCGTGCACGGCGGCGAACGCCTGCTCGCCGATCGCTTCCCCGATGCCTTCTACGTCCGCCCCGCCATCGCCGAGATGCCGACGCAGACCGCCATCGTGCTGCGCGAGACCTTCGCGCCGATCCTGTTCGTCATCAGGTATGACAACACCGACGAAGCACTGTCCTGGCACAACGCGGTGCCGCAGGGCCTGTCCTCGTCCATCTTCACCAACGACCTGCGCGAGGCCGAGCTTTTCCTGTCGTCGGCGGGCAGCGATTGCGGCATCGCCAACGTCAACATCGGCCCCAGCGGGGCGGAGATCGGCGGCGCGTTCGGCGGCGAGAAGGAAACCGGCGGCGGGCGCGAATCCGGCTCCGACGCCTGGCGCGCCTACATGCGGCGTGCCACCAACACGGTGAACTATTCCGGGGCTCTGCCGCTGGCCCAGGGGATAGTGTTCGACGCCGGCGGCTGAAGGTGGAATGGTTATGGGGCGAGGGCTCTGAGCCGAAAGTAAGGCCAGGGCTCCGACCCCCCGCCAAGGGCCGAGAGGCCCTTGGAACCCAATACTTTCTTGGCTGCGAAGCAGCCCATAATGCAATGTCGATATCATTTGATGGCTGCTGGCGCAGCCAAGAAACAGAATGGGGTCAAGGGGTCCACTGACCCCTTGCGAGTCCAGGGCGGAGCCCTGGTCTTCCTTCGCGGGGGGGGCAGTCAGGCCAGGAACGGTCCCCAGCCCGCGCGCACCGGATGGTCCGGCGCCAGCGGCAGCGCGACCGACGTGTTGGTGGCCGAGGCGTAATAGATGGCGGAGACCAGCTCCAGCGAGCGGTAGGCGTCCTGCAAGCTCAGCGGCCACGGTGCGGTGCCGGCCAGTGCCGGATGGAGCGCCTCGAACAGACCGGCGAAGCTTTCCTGGCGGGGCGGCACGCCGGCCAGCACCGCGTCGATCTCCTCCTGCCGGCGCGCCCCGCGGGCGATGAAGCGCCAGGCGCCCTCGGCCGGGCGGTACGGCGGCACGCCGGGGTTCTCGGCGGTCAGCTCGGTGAAGCAGAACCGCAGTTTTGTCAGTTCCTCCGCCGCGCCAAGAGTCACTGAAGATGTCACCAGCGCGCCCGAGGCCATCTCGAAGCAGATCGCGGCGCAGTCCTCGGTCTCGATGGCGTTGACCCGGACGGCGACCTTGGCGGACACCCGGCGCACCGGACCCATCGTGAAGGTCAGCAGGTCGTGCTGGTGAATGGCGTGGCCGAGGATGGCGCCGCCCAGTTCGGTCGCCTTGCGGCCGCGCCAGCGCACGTCGTAGTACTCGGGCGGGCGGTTCCAATGGGTCTCGATGCTGGCCACCAGCGAGCGGCCGGCGAGGCCCGCCTCGATCAGCCGCCGCAGCCCGGCGAGGCCGTTGCCGTAACGGTACTGAAACACCGGCACCACCACCCGGTTGGCCTGCGTGGCGGCGTTCATCAGCCGCTCGACCTCGGCCAGCGAGCCGACCAGCGGCTTTTCGCACAGCACGTTCTTGCCGGCGGCCAGCGCCGCCTCGATGGTCTCGAGATGCAGCCAGGGCGGCAGGCAGATGTCCACCACGTCGATGTCGGGGCGGGCCAGCACCGCCGCATACGAGGTTGCCACGGCGGCGCCGGGGACGGTCGCCGCCAGGGTCGCCGCGCGGGCGGCATCCAGATCGCAGATCACCGCGACCTGATAGCCCTGCCGGTTGGCGAGATAGCCTTCGACATGCGCCGCCCCGATGCCGGCGCCGATCACCGCGACGCGAAACTGCCGGCTCATCGGCGTGCCTCCGGCGCGGCGAGGTTGCCGATCCGGGTCGCCATCGCCTCGGCCCGCAACGCCAGCTCCATCGTCTTGAAGCAGTGGGCCTGCGTCATCGCGGTCTCGGTGCGGTCGAGCACGTCGGCGACCAGGTCGGGATAGTAGGGCAGCCCGGCATCGGCGCAGTCGATGTAGCGGGTGGACTTGTTATCGACCAGGAACAGGTGGTCGGTGCCCGGACGGCCGGCGATATCGACGTATTTGCGTAGCTCCATATAGCCCTCGGTGCCGAGGATGGTGAACCGCCCGTCGCCCCAGGTCGACAGCCCGTCCGGCGTGTACCAGTCCAGCCGCACATAGCCGCGGCCGTGCGGGCTGCTGAGCAGCATCTCGCCGAAATCGGCGAAGCCGGGATCGCCGGGATTGGCGAAGTTGCCGACCGCGGCAAGGACGATCTCGGCGTCCGTCGAGCCGGTGAAGGTGAGGAACTGCTCGATCTGGTGGCTGCCGATGTCGCACAGGATGCCGCCGAATTTGTCGTGCTGAAAAAACCAGTCCGGCCGCAGGTGCCGGTTCAGCCGGTGCGGCCCCAGCCCGACGGTCTGCACGACGCGGCCGATGGCGCCCGCGCGCACCAGGTCCAGCGCGCGTGTCGACGAGCGCGTTTCGAACCGCTCGGAATAGTTCACCGACCAGATCCGCCCGGTCTCGGCGACCACCTGGCGGAGCGCGGCGAGCTGTTCGGCGGTGGTGCAGCCCGGCTTGTCGGTGGCGACGTCCTTGCCGGCCCGCATCGCCGCGATGGCGATGGCGGCGCGGTCGGCGGGAATGGCGGCGGTGAGGATGAGCTGCACCGTCGGGTCCTCGATCAGGCGCCGCTGGTCGGCCACGCGCGGGATCTGCGGATAACGCTTGATGAAGCCGGCGAGCGGCTGCGGTTCGCCGGCGGTCCAGTAACCGACGCACTCGTTGCCGAGTTCGAGCAGGCGGCCGGTCATTTCGTAAATGTGGCGATGGTCCACGCCGATCACCGCGAACCTGATCCGCCGCCGGGCTGGCTCAGCCATCTGTCACTCTCCTGAATTGCCACCGTCGCGCCCGGCCGGGGCGAACCCCGGCCGGGCGGGCGGATCATAGTCCCCGGCGCTTGGCCCTGTCAGCGCTGCGGCGCAGCGGCGCCGATGCCGCCGCGGGTGAGGCCGAGCAGGATGCAGGCGCCGAGCACCAGCATGATGCCGGCCAGCACGAAGGCGCCGGTGAATCCCCACCAGCTCACNNAGGTAGCCGGTGACGATCGGCGCGGTCACGGCGATCACGTTGGCGCCGCTGGTGAACAGCGCGATGGCGCGGCCCGCATCCCCCGGGCGCTGGACGAGATCGTTGCACAGCACCGAGTTCAGCGAGATGGCATTGGCCATGAAGGTGACGCTGATGGTCAGCGCCAGCACCACCGCCCAGGTCGAGGTGAGCCAGGGCGTCGTCACGATCAGCAGCGCCGGAATGAAGGACAGCACCACCGCGATGCGCCGCCCGCCGGCCCGGAGCGACTCGGGGGTGAACACGAGGTCGGTGACGCGGGCGAGCGCGATGCTGCCGACGACCGCGGTGCCGTAGATGATGGCCGTGTACATCCCGGAGCCGAAGATCGCGATGCCGCGCTGGGTCTGCAGATAGTTCGGCAGCCAGGTCAGCAGGAAGTAGTAGGCATAGACTAGGCAGCCCTGGCCGACGATCATGCCCCACATCGGCACGCTCTGCAGCAGCGCCAGGTAGCCGCCCGAGCCCGGATCGGTGACCTTGGTTTCGTCGCGGGTGGTGAGGATCTGGCTGCGCTCATCGTCGCCGAGCCACGTGGTGTCTTTGGGGTCGCGCACGAAGAGCACCCAGACCGTCGCCCAGACCAGCCCGACGACGCCGGTGACGATGAAGGACGCGCGCCAGCCGAAGTCGCGCACCAGCCAGCCGACGAAGAGCGCGCCGAAGCCGACGCCGAAGGACTGCCCCAGCGAGATCGCCGAAATCGCCAGGCCGTATTCCGAGCGTGGCGCCCAGGCGCGCACGGTTCGCGTTCCCATCGGCCAGGCGCCGGCCTCGCCCGCGCCAAGGCAGACACGGGCGATCAGCAGGCCGGTCAGGCCGACCGCGACCGCGGTCCCGGCGGTCGCCAGCGACCAGAAGCCGACCGCCAGCGGCAGCAGGAAGCGGAAGCCGAATTTGTCGGCGAGCGAGCCGCTGGGGATCAGGAAGACGATGTAGGACCACAGGAACGCCGAGAACAGCCAGCCCAACTGGATCGGGCTCAGGCTCAGTTCCTTGGCGATCGAGCTGGCCCCGACCGACAGGTTGACGCGATCGACGTAGTTGATCGCGGTCATGATGAACAACAGGGCATAAACGAAGGTTCGCCCCGGCACCTTGAAGGGGCGTGCCGCAGGTGGCCCCTGTGTCGATGTTGTTGTCGTCCCCATCGCACCCTCCTTGCCCGAGCGATCGTATTCTAGAATACACGAAGTATCAATCCGATGTCGCCTCCTGGCATTGATCCACGTCAAGGTCGGGCCGGATGCGACTCGATGGTCAGGCGGCGTGCCGGCGCCACAAAAAACACCCGGCCGGGAGACCCGGCCGGGTGCCATGCGGGATCGGCCGCGATCGGGCCGGCTACTTCGCCGCGGGCTTGCGTCCGCGTTTGGCTGGGACCTTCGCCGGGGCAGGCGGCGGCGGCGGCTCTGGCGGCGCGACGACCGCGCGGCGTCCCAGTCCGATCTTCCGGGCCAGGGTCGAACGGTGTTCCGCGTAGTTGGGGGCCACCATGGGGTAGTCACGAGTCAATCCCCATTTCGTCCGATACTGGTCGGGAGTCATGTTGTACGCCGTCTTCAGATGCCGCTTGAGCATCTTCAGCTTCTTGCCGTCTTCCAGGCAAATGACGTAATCGGGGAACACAGACTTCCGGACGGGAACGGCCGGTTCAGGCCGCACCGGTTCCTCGGCTGTCTTGCCGAGGTCGGCCAGTGTTCGGTACACCATTTCGATAAGCGGCGGCACTTCCGCACTCTCCAACTTGTTGTGCGAGACGTGTGCGGCCACAATTTGCGCCGTCAGGCGGCGGAACAGATCGGCTTCGCCTTGATCTGACATATCATTCAACCGTTGCTCGGGGCGGCCAGCACTGCGCAGCCACCATTGGGTACCTAGCACTACAAACCCTGCGAGTCGCGTCAAGCTGTAATTGAGATTTATGGCTTGGTTCGGCACTATTCGCGTCGATTTCCGCCCCGCAGGCCGAAATTTGGCGTCCATGAGCGCTTTCGGGCCACCGTCGTCAGCGCCGGCCCGGCCGGGTTCCATCAGCCGGACCCGGCTGATGGAACCCGGTGAGTAGTTTCCGACTCTGTCCGATGCCGGCGGGCCGGCGCAACTCTCGCCGGGCAAGACGCACCGCAGCGCAAGGCCGTGCGGTTACTTCAGGAGGGCATCACGATGCTGTTGGTCGGCTCGGCACTCAAGGGCTACGCCATCGCGGCGAGCGACGGCCAGATCGGAACGGTCAGCGATTTCCTGTTCGACGACAGAACCTGGAAGGTGCGCTGGCTGGTCGTCGATACCGGAACGTGGTTGTCCGGGCGCATGGTCCTGATCCACCCGTCGGCGATCGGGCAAGCCGACTATGAGCGGCGGCAGTTGCCGGTGGCCCTGACGATGGCAAAGGTCAAGGGAAGCCCCGATCTCCTGCAGGATCAGCCGGTGTCACAGCAGATGGAGTACCACCTGTACGACTATTATGGTTGGGACCCGTATTGGGGCGGCGCGAGCTATTTCGGCGGCGGCGTGATCGACACCCCCCTGCCACCGCCCTACTTCGATGGCATGGCGCGGCGCGAGGTGGACGAAATGCTGGCCCGTTCGCATGAGGGCGATCCGAACCTGCGCAGCCTCGCCGCCGTCACCGGCTATAACGTCCACGCCAGCGACGGCGGGATCGGCCACGTCGCGGACTTCATTGTCGATGACGCCAGTTGGGGCATCCGCTACCTCATCATCGACACGCGGAACTGGTGGCCCGGAGCACACGTGCTGCTGTCGCCCTATGCGGTCCAGGAAATAAGCTGGTCGCGCCATCAGATCCAACTCAACGTCAACCGCGAGCGCGTCAAGTCCAGCCCGCCGTGGAACCCCATGGACGCGCTTGACCAGGCCTATGAGAAGCGGCTGCACAGTCACTACGAATGGCCCGGCTACGGCTGGTAGGCGTCTCGCGACGTATATTTAAGGAACATAGTCAATGAACCCGATTACGTCCGTGATTGTCCTGGTTCTTTTCATCGGCGGTTTGGGGGCTGGCGGGTTCGCCATTCCCCATGGCGGTGGCATACACTTGTTGTATGCGTTCCCGTTCTTCGCCGCCGCGCTGCTGGTCGCGCTGTCGCTGAAGATGGCCAACACCTGGGAGAGGTTCGTCGTTCTGCGCGCCGGCAAGCTGCTGGGGGTGCGCGGCCCTGGGCTGTTCGCGCTGATTCCCATCGTCGACCAGGTGATCGCCATCATCGACGAACGCATCCAGACCACCGCTTTCAATGCCGAGCAGGCGCTCACCAAGGACACGGTGCCGGTCAACGTGGACGCCATCATCTTCTGGCATGTCGCGGATGCGGAAGCGGCGGCACTGAAAATCACCCACTACCGCGAGGCGATCGACCGGGTCGCGCAGACCTCGCTGCGCGAGATGATCGGCTCCTCGATGCTGGCGGCCTTGCTGTCCGACCGCCAGGCCGCCGACGAGCAGCTGAGGGCGGAGATCGGCGCCAAGACGGCGGTGTGGGGCATTCTGGTGACCTCGGTCGAGATCCGCGACGTCGCCATCCCGGAGGCGTTGCAGGATGCCATGTCGCGCCAGGCGCAGGCGGAACGCGAGAAGCAGGCCCGGATCATCCTCGGTTCGGCCGAGGCGGAGGTCGCCAGCCGTTTCGTGGAGGCGGCGAGGACCTATGCGGACTATCCGATCGCCCTGCAGTTGCGGGCGATGAACATCATCTACGAGACGACCAAGGAGCGGGGATCGACCATCCTCATTCCCACCGGCATGGTCGATACCATGAACCCCGCCACAGCCCTTGTGCTGGCAGGCCTGGCCGCTCCCGATAAGGGAGGGCTTTCGCGCAAGGCCGCGGCATGAACCCCGGCGTCGCGCCCGCAGCCTGAGGGGCGACGCCGGGCGGCTTTTCTTCCCCTCCTGCAAGGAAGGGTTGTTCAGGGCGGACCATCCAGCGAAGTTGTCGCGATTTTTTACACTCTGGATGCCGCCGTCTTACGCGTTCGCGGCCATGACGAGGGATGAGAAACAGTCCATCGAGGCCACGGGCGACAGTTCCGGCCAGATTCACGGGCAAATACAAAGCCCGGAACGCCGATCTGGCATTCCGGGCTTGTTCATCAGCTTGTCTGGCGCAAGGCCGGCGGGGCAGTGGTGACCGACGCCGGCTCCTCAGTGGAACGGCTCAGGCCTTCCGGCGCCGCGCCGCGCCGAGACCCAACAGCGCCATGCCCAGCATGGCCAGGGACGCAGGCTCGGGGGTTGGCGTGACCGGCCCTGACGGTGCGTTGCCCGGGGCCCCCATTGTCTCCGAGGCGCTGAAATAACCGATATTGGTGGACGTGCATTCGCCGCTGCAAGTCTCATTGATCGTTAAGGTCACGGTCATGGTATTGTTGCTGTAGGCTGACGTATCAACCCCCGTCGCGAAGTTGCCGACAAGGTAAAGGGCCATTGACTCGGTACCGCTATTGACCGGGTTTGGCGCCGTAATCGTGCCCGTGTAATAAGTGCTGCCGTTGATCACGGCAGAGGCCAATGTGGTGAAAACACCGGAGGTGGAGTTACCAAAAGTCCATCCGATAGGGTTGGACGGATTGAGCGTGCCGGCCACAGTTGCGGTGCTAGGCGGAATGTTAGTGAAGTTACCGTTGCCAGTGCTCCAGCTAAGCCCGGAGAAGGTGAACGACGACGCATCGGCCAGATCCGTGGCTAGGTTTGGAGTTCCAAATATCGCATCGAATCCGGTGATCGCCGTAGCCTTCGCCGGGGCCGCCGGCAAAGCCAGGGCAATTGCCGCGACGATCGCGCCGGTCGTCAAAAGACGGTGTAACACTGCAAACCTCCTGTACGCCTTGCGCGCCGAGTTTCAACCATCCTGGCGTGACCAGATGCGGCACTCCGCCGTCGTGGCCGACCCAGACAAGCTGCCAGAACTAATGCATGCCGCGTGCCACTGAAGCAACCCCTGGATTTTCAGTGGTTTACAGATCGGGTCCCCGCAGTCGTCACCGGGAGTGTAAAGTTTCCCGACGCACTTGAGCGCGGACGGCAGCCTTGCCGCGGCTTGGCGGGTCAACGCTCCGAGCCATTGGCGTTCCCGAGACGCTTTCTGGGTTTTTGACGGGTCCAACAGGCCCAAAAACACGCCCCCCCCCGAATCGTGATTCCGCATCTGTAAGACTCCCCGACATGGTCTCTTGACGTTCCGACGGCACGGTATCCTGTTGCTACCCCGTCCCGCACCACCGACACTGCTTGCCGTCGCGCCAGACTTCCAGAGGCCCTCATGAAATCCATGGTCCTGCGCCGGGTCTGCGAGGCCGTCGCCCCGGAAGACCGGTCCATCCCCACCCCCGGCCCCGGTCAGGTGCTGGTGCGCGTGGCGGCCTGCGCGGTCTGCCGCACCGACCTGCATCTCGTCGATAACGAACTGCCGAACGCCCGCACGCCGATCGTCCCCGGCCACGAAATCATCGGCCGCGTCGCCGCCATCGGCCCCGGCGTGGAGCGCCCCGCCATCGGCGAGCGCGTCGGCATCCCCTGGCTGGGCTGGACCTGCGGCACCTGCGCCTACTGCACCAGCGGGCGCGAGAACCTTTGTCCGCAGGCCAGATTCACGGGCTGCCAGATCGACGGCGGGTTTGCCGAATACACCGTCGCCGACGCCCGCTTCTGCTTCGCCATCCCGCCCGGGTTCTCCGACGTCCACGCCGCCCCGCTGATGTGCGCCGGCCTGATCGGCTTCCGCAGCCTGCGCATGGCCGGCGAGGCACGCCGCCTCGGCCTCTACGGCTTCGGCGCGGCCGCCCACATCGCCGCCCAGGTGGCGCGCTGGGAGGGCAGGAAAGTCTATGCCTTCACCCGGCCCGGCGACATCGCCGCCCAGGATTTCGCCCGCCGCCTTGGGGCGGTCTGGGCCGGCGGATCGGACGAGATGCCGCCTGAACCGCTGGATGCCGCGCTGATCTTCGCCCCCGTCGGCGCTCTGGTGCCGGCCGCCCTCAGCGCCGTCGCCCCCGGCGGCACCGTGGTGTGCGGCGGCATCCACATGAGCGACATCCCGGCTTTTCCGTATGCGCTGCTGTGGATGGAGCGGCAGGTTCGCTCGGTGGCGAACCTCACCCGCCGCGACGGCGAGGAATTTCTGGCCATCGCCGCCCGCATCCCGGTGCTCACCACGACCACCACTTTCCGCCTCTCGCAGGCTAACGAGGCGCTGCGCGCGTTGCGCGACGGCACTCTCACCGGAGCGGCGGTGCTGGTGCCGGACGGCGGCCCGGGTTAGCCTTGCCCGCGGCAAACGGGAAAGTTGAGCCAATGCACTACCGTCGTCTCGGCCGTTCCGGACTGAAAGTGTCAGAAATCTGCCTGGGCAGCATGACCTTCGGCCGCGGCGTCGACCAGGCCGAGACCACCCATATGGTCGATGCCGCGCTGGCCGCCGGCGTCAACTTCATCGATACCGCCGACGGCTATAACGGCGGGCTGGCGGAAACCATGCTCGGCCAAGCCCTGCTGGGCCGGCGGCGGCAGGTCGTGCTGGCCAGCAAGGTGTTCAACCCGATGGGACCCGGCGCCAACGATTCCGGCACCTCGCGCGCCCATATCATGCTGGCCGTCGAGGACAGCCTGAAGCGCCTGCAAACCGACTGGCTCGACCTCTATTACATCCACCACGTCGACGTGCAGGTGCCGCTGGACGAGACCCTGCGCGCGCTCGACGACCTCGTCCGCCAGGGCAAGGTGCGCTACACCGCGGTCAGCAACTACGAGGCCTGGCGCCTGATGGAGGCGCTGTGGACCAGCGACCGCCAGGGCTGGACCGGCTTTTCCGCCTATCAGCCGCAATACAGCCTGCTGGTGCGCGACATCGAGCAGGAGATCGCGCCGGTCTGCGACCTGAAGGGACTGGGCGTGGCGGTGTGGTCGCCGCTCGCCGGCGGCTACCTGACCGGCAAATACAAATCGGTTGAGGCCGCCCCCGCGGGCAGCCGCGCCGCCCTGGGCTGGAACCTCCCCAGCCGGTTTTTCCATCCGCACCACGACGCCATCCTGGCCGAACTGTTCGCCGTTGCCGCCGAACTCGGACGCCCGCCGGCCCAGGTGGCGTTGCGCTGGGTGCTGGAGCGGCCCTGGGTGAGCAGCGCCATCGTCGGCGTCCGCACCGCCGCCCAACTCGCCGACAGCCTGGCGGCGAGCAGCTTCAGCCTGCCGGGCGAGGCGCTGGCGCGGCTCGACCGGGTGTCGGCGCTGCCGTTGCGCTACCCGCGCTCGATGGAGGACGGCATGGCGGCGCGCCGCGACGAGGCGGTGGGGAAGGGCTGAGCGTGCCGGATCAGGCCACCCTGGGGATCCTGATGCTGGAGACCCGGTTCCGCCGCTTCGTCGGCGACATCGGCAACGCCGAAACCTGGCCGTTTCCGGTGGCCTACAAGGTGGTGCACGGCGCCACGCCGGCCGCCATCGTCCACGCCCATGACGGCGCCCTGCTGCCCGCCTTCATCGCCGCCGCCCGCGAACTCGCCGGCGAGGGGGTGGACGGCATCACCACCACCTGCGGTTTCCTGGCCTTCTTCCAGGCGGCGCTGGCGCAGGCCTGCCCGGTGCCGGTGGCCACCAGCGCGCTGTTGCAGGCGCCGATGGTGGCGCGCACCCTGCCGCGCGGACAGCGTGTCGGCATTCTCACCTATGACGCAGCCGCGCTGACCGCGCCCTATCTCGAGGCGGTCGGCGTCGATCCGGCCACGCCCGTGGCCGGGATGCCGGAACGGACGGAATTTCGCCGCGCCATCGTCGAGGGCGACATGTCGGTGCCCTACGCGGTGCAGGAGGGCGAAGTGCTCGCCGCCGCCGCGGCGCTGATGGATCGTGGCGACATCGGCGCCATTGTCTGCGAGTGTACCAACCTGACGCCGTTTTCCGCCGCCATGGCGGAGCGTTTTGGCGTGCCGGTGTTCGATGCGGTGAGTTTGGTGCACTGGTTCTACCAGGGGTTGCGACCGCGGGTATTTCCGCGGCGCTGAGCGGGGGGAAGAGGATGAGATACTGGACGACCGGCGCCGCCGTGGCGCTGAGCCTGTTGGTGCTGCCCGCCGGCGCGGCCAGCCTGCGCGTGGGCGTCATCGGCGATGCCGGCACCATGGACCCGCATTCGCAGAACGTGCAGACCACGTCGCAGCTTTTGCGCCAGATCTACGAGCCGCTGGTGAACCGCGGGCCGGCGCTGGAACTGGAGCCGGGGCTGGCGGAGTCGTGGAGCACGCCGGAGCCGACGCGCTGGCGGTTCAAACTCCGCCCGGGGGTGAAATTTCACGCCGGCGAGGCCTTCACCGCCGAGGACGTGGTGTTCTCGCTGAAGCGCGTGGCGGGGAAAACCTCGAACTACGCCAACTTCGTCGACAGCGTGGCGCGCGCCGAGGCGGTCGATCCGCTGACCGTCGATATCATCACCAACGAGCCCGACCCCATCCTGTTGGACAAGCTCGCCAGCGTGGAAATGATGAGCCGCGCCTGGTGCGAGGCGAACGGGGCCATTGAGCCGCAGAACGCGGCCCAGGCGCAGGAGATGGCGACCGCCCGGCGCACCAACGGCACCGGCCCGTTCCGGCTGGCCAGCCGCGAGGAGCAGGTCAAGACGGTGCTGGACCGCAACCCGGACTGGTGGGGCGAGCCCACCGGCAACGTCACCGAATACGTCTCCGTTCCGATCGCCAACAACGCCACCCGCACCGCGGCCTTCCTGTCCGGCGAGGTGGACATGGTGCTCGACCCGCCGGTCCAGGACCTGGAGCGGCTGCGCGCCCGGCCGGATGTGACGGTACTGCAAGGGCCGGAAGCGCGGACGATCTTCTTCGTCATCGACAGCGGCCGCGACGAGCTGCTGTACAGCGACGTCAAGGGCAAGAACCCGTTCAAGGATGTGCGGGTGCGGCGGGCGCTGTACCAGGCCATCGACATGGACGCGATCGCCAGTCGCATCCTGCGCGGCGGCGGGGCGCCGGCCGGCATGCAGGTGGCGCCGGGCGTGCGCGGCTACGACCGCGCGCTGGACGCGCGCCTGCCCTACGATCCGGTGCGGGCCAAGGCGCTGCTGACCGAGGCCGGCTATCCGGACGGGTTTGCCTTTACCTTCGACTGCACCAACAACCGCTATCCGGGCGACGCCGAGATGTGTGCCGCCATCGCCGCCATGTGGGCGCGCGTCGGCGTGCGGGCGAGCGTGAACGCGATGCCGGTGCAGACCTTCTTTCCCAAGGTGCAGCGGCGCGACACCAGCATGTTCCTGCTCGGCACCGCGCCGCCGACGCTGGACGCGGGCTACAGCATCCAGGTCAGCCTGATGTCGCCGGGCAGCCGGCCCGGCGACGGGGCGTGGAACCTGGGCGGCTACAGCAACCCGGCGATCGACGCGCTGGGGGTGAGGATCCGCTCCGAACTGGATCCGGCCAAGCGCCTGGCGCTGATGCGGCGGGCGCTGGTGCTGGGCCGCGATGACGTGGCAACGCTGCCGCTGTTCAACAACCAGATCGCCTGGGCGGTGCGCAACACCGTCACGGTGCAGTTGCGCGCCGACGACCAGATGGAGGCGAAATGGGCGGTGGTGAAATAGGCGGTTAATGCACCTCGCAGTTGGTCCGGCCGGAGGCGACGCAGTCCTGCCACATCATTTCGCTGTGCAGGCGGGGGAACAGCAGCCAGCCGCCGAGCAGTACTAACACCACCAGCAGCAGCGTCAGTATGCCGACGTAGTCCCGTCGGCGCCGCGGCCGTTCATCCGCCATCGCGATCCGTCCTCACAGAGAACCACCAGGATAACGCCCCCCGGCCGGACCCGCCACTGTTGCCCGGGGCGGCGAATGGCGTCACAACCCACGCATCCGTTCTGCAAGGAGCATCGCCGCCATGAACTACGCCCCGCCGCGTCCCGACCCCTCGCTGCCGCCGGTGCGCGTGAACCTTTACTCCGACACGCAGACCCGGCCGAGCCCGGCGATGAAGGCGGCGATGATGGCGGCGGAGGTCGGCGACGAACAGGCCGGCCTGGACCCGACGATCTGGGCGCTGTGCGACCGCATGGCGGCCTTCCTCGGCAAGGAGGCCGCGGTGTTCCTGCCCAGCGGCACGATGTGCAACCAGATCGCCATCATCACCCACTGCCGCCCGGGCGACGAGATCCTGGCGCACGAGACCGCCCATATCCTCAACAACGAAGGCAGCGCCGGCGCCGCGCTGGCCGGCGCGCAGATCACCGGGCTCAGCGGTCCGCGCGGCCAGTTCGACGCCGATGCGGTGCGCGCCGCCCTGCGTCCGCGCGGCCACCGCCACGCGCCGGCGCAGGCGCTGCTGGAAGTGGAGCAGACCGCCAATGCCGGNNATGGACGGCGCCCGCCTGACCAACGCCACCGTCGCCGCCGGGGTGGCGGCCAGCGACATGGTGGCGGGCTTCGACAGCGTCTGGCTCGACTTCACCAAGGGGTTGGGGGCGCCGCTCGGTGCCGTGCTGTGCGGCAGTGCCGCCTTCATCGGCGAGGCGTGGCGCTGGAAGCAGCGCATGGGCGGGGCGATGCGGCAGGGCGGCATCTGCGCCGCGGCCTGCCTGTATGCGCTCGAGCACAACATCGACCGGCTGGCCGAGGACCACGACAACGCCCGCGCACTGGCCCGCGGCTTGGCGCAGATCCCCGGCATCACCGTCGAGGCGCCGGAAACCAACCTGGTCTTTTTCGACACCCAGGGCACCGGGCTCACCGCCGCCGGACTGTACGAGCGGGTGCGCCGGCACGGGGTGACGTTCTCCTTCAGCAGCATCTGGCGCGGCCGTGCCTGCACCCATCTCGATGTTTCGGCAACCCAGATCGCGGAGGCGGTGGGCGTGATCCGCCAGGCGGTCGCCGAGGGGGCGTAACCGGCGCGGGGGCGTTCGCCGTAGTAACGACCGGGCGATGGCGCTATCCTGACGCCGTGCTGACGGTGGATCTCGGACATGCGACCGGGCCTTGTGGCATGGTTGATCGGCTTGCTCGGCGTGGCGCTGCCGGCCCAGGCCATGCAGTTCGAGCCAGTAACGGTTTCGCCCACCGCGGTCGCCGTTTCCGGCCGCGGGGAGATCGTCGCGGGCGACACGGCGCGCCTCGGCAGGGTCCTGGCGGCGGTGCCGCCGGGCAAGCGGCTGATGGGCCTGGCGCTGGACAGCCCGGGCGGCATGGTGGTGGAGGGCGAACGGCTGGCGCATCTGATTCAGGTGCGCGGCCTGTCGGTGCTGATACCGTCCAACAGCCAATGCGCATCGGCCTGCTTCCTGCTGCTGGCGGCCTCGCCGCATCGGCTGG
>PLTJ01000091.1:0-1660 GCA_003164455.1 Acetobacteraceae bacterium | reverse complement strand
ATGGTGCAGACCACGCCGGGGCGGATCGAATGGCTCACCCGGGCCGACCTGGTTTCGATGAATGTCACGGTGTTCGATGGCGATGCGCCGGATACCGGCACGGCGCCGGTTCGTCCGGCCACGCCGGTTCAGGCGCCGCCGCCGGTTCCCGCCGCGCTGCCGTCGCCAGCGGTTGCGCCGGCACCGGCGCCGGCTGTTGCGGTGCCGGGCTTCGCCGCCGGTGCCGATGATCGTCGCGCCTGGGATGCCTGGATGGCGGGGCTGCACGGGGCCTATCGCGACGGCGCCGGCTTTGCCCTGGCCCAGCTCGGGGAGCCGCGGCCGGTGTCCTGCCGTGGCCCGAATGCGGCCTCGCTCGGCGATTTCACCCTGGGGTGCGAGGCCGCGCGGCAACGCCTGGCGCCGGTCGAGACTGGCATGCGTGGCCATCCCGACTACCGCGACGGGTGGAACGGTGCCACCCCGGGCGGCGCGCTGAACGCGCCGGTGGAGGTCGAATACCAGGGCGCGTATTTCTGCGGCCGGCAGGTGGCACGCCTGACGCTGAAGGTGTTTGGGGCTGCCGGCGCGCCGCGCCGCCGCGCCCTGTTCAGCTTCGGGCCGCAGCCGACCAGCCCGGAGGTGCCGTCCGGTGCCTACCTCGTCGAAGGCGCCATTGAGGTGACCGGCGGGGTGCTGACGTTGACGCCGGTCGAATGGGTATCACAGCCCGCCGGTTACGCCTGGCTCGGCCTCAGCGGTCGTTCCGAGGACGGCGGCAGGACGTTCGGCGGTCAGGTGACCGGCGGCGCCGGGTGCAGCGTGTTCACCTTGCAGCGCGTCAGTGAAACGTCGGCGACGCGGTAAGGCGCGGACGCCCTTGCGTGCGCCGGAAGAAACGATTATCATAACTTCCCTGTAAAGTTGTTCTGGAGGGGTAGGCGAATGGTCGATCGGCGCACCGCCATCGGGCGGGTATTCGTTTCTGCTGGTATCCTGGCAATGATGGCCGGATGTGCGGCGACCCCGATGGGTCCCACCGTCCAGACCATGCCCGGTCCCGGCAAGACCTTCGATGTGTTCCAGAGCGATCTGCTTACCTGCAAGGGCTTCGCGGCGCAGCAGGTCCAGGGGCAGGCCGATGCCGTCAATCAGCGCGCGGTCGGCGGGGCGGTGCTGACCACCATGCTGGGTGCCGGGCTGGGTGCGGCGATCGGCGGGGCGGCGGGCAATGCCGGCGCGGGGGCCGCAATCGGCGCAGCCTCGGGTGCCGGCGCTGGCTCGCTCGGCGGTGCCGACGCCAGTTCGCAGGCCCAGTGGAGCATCCAGCAGCAATACGACAACGCCTTTGCCCAGTGCATGTATGCCAAGGGTGAGCAGGTGCCCGGCTTCGCGCCGCTGGCGGCGAGTGCGCCGATGCCGGCGCCAGCGCCAGTCGCCGTGGCCGATCCCACGGTTCGGGCGACCCAGGCCGAGCTGATCCGGCTGGGCTACCTGAAGGATACGGCCGACGGTTTCATCGGGCCGAAGACGCGGGCGGCGATTTCCAGCTTCCAGCAGGCGAACGGGCTGCCGGCCAATGGCGCCCCGTCGCAGCACCTGCTGGCCACGTTGCAGGCGACGCCGACCGGCGCGGCGGCGGCCACGGCCTCCGCGCCGGGCGGCTGGGTCGCTCCGGCCG
>PLTJ01000079.1 GCA_003164455.1 Acetobacteraceae bacterium | reverse complement strand
GCCAGGCTGGCGAGCACGCTGCGCGCCGCCAAACGCGTCATCGCCCTGGTCACCGCCATCGCCGATATCGGCGGCACCTGGGACCTCATCCGCGTCACCGAGGCGCTGTCCGACCTCGCCGAGGCGGCTCTGCGCGCCGCGGTCGCGCACCTGCTGCGCGCCGCCCACGACGGCGGCGAGTTGCGCCTGCCCCACCCCGAGGAGCCGGAACAAGCGTGCGGTTTCACCGTCCTTGGCATGGGCAAGCTCGGCGCGCGCGAACTGAACTATTCCAGCGATATCGACCTCATCCTGCTGCACGATCCGCACTCGGGTGTTTACCACGGCGACTCCGCCGGCGCCTTCTACACTCGCATGGCGCGTGACCTCGTGTCCCTGATGGAGGCACACGACGCCGACGGCTACGTGTTCCGCACCGACCTGCGGCTGCGCCCCGACCCGGCGGCCACACCGCCCTGCATCGCCCTGCCGGGGGCCATCACCTACTATGAGAGCATGGGAGAGAATTGGGAACGCGCGGCCATGCTGAAGGCGCGCCCGGTGGCTGGCGACCTTGCCCTCGGCGCCGGCTTCCTCGAGGCCATCCGCCCCTTTGTCTGGCGCCGCCACCTCGACTTCGCCGCCCTCGCCGACATTCACGCCATGAAGCGGCGCATCGACGCCCACAAGGGCACCGGACTTGGCACCGGAGAGGACGGGGTTGCCCGCGTCGCCGGCCATAACGTCAAGCTCGGCCAGGGTGGTATTCGCGAGATCGAGTTCATGGCGCAGACCCTGCAGTTGGTCTGGGGCGGCCGCGACCCGGCGCTGCGCACGCCGCGTACCCTGGACGCACTGCGCCTGCTCGCCCGCGCCGGCCACCTGCCGCGCCGCACCTGGGGCGAGCTCGGCGCCGCCTACTGCTTCCTGCGCCGCGTCGAGCACCGGCTGCAGATGGTGGCCGACCGGCAGACCCACTTGCTGCCCGAGAAGCGCGACCAGATGGAAGGCTTCGCCAGGTTCATGGGCCACGCCGACGCCGCCAGCTTCGCCGCCGTGCTGCTGCGCCACATGACGCGGGTGCAGACCCGCTACCTGGAGGTGTTCGAAGGCGTCCCCAACCCTTACGAAGACGGCGCGCCGCCGTCGCTGGACTTCAGCGGCACCGGCGATGCGTCCCCGGCCACGGTGGCCGCGCTCACCGCCATGGGCTACGGCGATACCGACCACGTCGTCGAAGCGGTACGCGGCTGGTCGGCGGGCCGGGTGCGCGCGCTGCGCTCGCAACGGGCCCGCGACGTCTTGCGCGTCGTGCTGCCCGGTCTGTTGGCAGCGCTTGCCCGTCAGGCCCAACCCGACGCCTCCTTCGCCCGGTTCGACGCCTTCCTCGGCCGGTTGCCGACCGGGGTGCAACTGCTGTCGCTGTTCCAGCACAACCCGGCCCTGCTCGACTGCGTCGCCGGCGTGCTCGGTGCCGCGCCCTCGCTCGCCGACTATCTGGCGTGCACGCCGGAAGCGCTGGAGGGGATGCTGCGGCCGGTCGAATCGGACGACCTCGCCCGTACGCTGCGCACCCGGCTCGCCGACGCGCGCGACCTCGAGGAAGCCATCGACATCATCCGCTCCACCGTCCGCGCCGAGGATTTTTCCATCTCGGTCGCCACCATGGACGGGCGCATCGACGCCAACGACGCCGGCGAGGCGCGGGCGAAAATCGCCGACGCCGCGCTGGCCGCCCTGCTGGCGCGCGTGCTCGACGACTTCGCCGAACGCTTCGGCCGGGTGCGCGGCGGCGCCATGGCGGTGGTGCTGCTCGGCAAGGCCGGCTCGCGCGAAATGATGGCCGGCTCCGACCTCGATCTGATGATCGTCTATGACCACCCCGCCGGCGTCACCCAGAGCAGCGGCCCGCGCCGCCTGCCGGCCAGCCAGTGGTTCATCCGCGCGGTGCACGCCTATGTCGCCGCGCTCACCGCGCCCGATGCGGTGGGTCCGATGTTCGCCGTCGACATGCGGCTGCGTCCGTCCGGCAACAAGGGGCCGGTGGCCGTCTCGCTGGCCGCCTTCGAGCGCTATCACGCCGCCGGGGTCGAGCATCATGGCGCCTGGACCTGGGAGCGCATGGCGCTCACCCGCGCCCGCGTGGTGGCCGGCCCGCCGAAGCTGCGCGCCCGTGTCGAGCAGGCCATCCGCACCGCGATCGCCAATGCCGGTCTGCCGTCGCGCATCCGCGCCGACGCCGCCGCCATGCGTGCCCGCCTGCTGCGTGACTTGCCGCCGGGCGGCCCGTGGGACGTCAAGCTGCGGCCGGGTGGGCAGATCGAGGTGGAGTTCATCGCCCAGACCCTGCAACTCGTGCACGCCGCGGCCATGCCCGAAATCAGCGACCCGACCATCCGCCGCGCCCTGATCGGGCTGCGTGACGCCGACCTGCTGGCCGACGACGACGCCGCCCTGTTGATCCGCGCCGACCTGATCTGGCGCACCGTGCAGGGATTGCTGCGCATCACCTACGGTCACGCGCCGGCCGAGAAGCTGTCCGAGGCGGCGGCGGCGACCCTGCTGCGCGCGGTCGCCGCCGCCGGGATCGTGCCGGCGCCGGTTGACTTAACCGCGCTGCGCGCCACCTTGGATACGCTCGCGCGGGACGTTCGCGCGGCTTTCGTTCGGCATGTGGGAGAGATCGGGTCATGACCGTTCAACAGGGCGACGCGGCGCCTGCCTTCTCGTTGCCGGCGAGCGGCGGCCGCACCGTCAGCAGC
The DNA here is from genome assembly GCA_003164455.1 of Acetobacteraceae bacterium. Taxonomy (GTDB): domain Bacteria; phylum Pseudomonadota; class Alphaproteobacteria; order Acetobacterales; family Acetobacteraceae; genus Rhodovastum. The sequence continues at coordinate 6,369 of PLTJ01000079.1, read as the reverse complement.
GCGGCGCTGACGGGCAAACCGTACATCCTGTATTTCTACCCGAAGGCCGACACCTCGGGCTGCACCAAGGAAGCCTGTGCTTTCCAGGAGGCGCTGCCGCAACTGGGCAGGCTCGGCCTGGACGTGATCGGCGTGTCCCCCGACCCGATGCCGCCGATCGAGAAGTTCGCCGCCAAATACAACCTCACCTTTCCCCTCGCCTCCGACGAGACCAGGGCAACCGCCGAGGCGTACGGGGTGTGGGTGGAAAAATCCATGTACGGGCGCAAGTACATGGGCATCGAACGCTCGACCTTCCTGGTCGACGCGCAGGGCAAGATCGCCCGCGTCTGGCGCAAAGTGAAAGTCACCGGCCACGCCCAGGAGGTCGCCGCCGCGGCGCTGTGAGGCTTCCCTGGAGTACGGGTGCCGCCTCAGGCGATCACACGCTCTACACCAGCACCCCGGCCGCCCGCAGCGCTGCCACGTCGGCCTCGCTGTAGCCCAGTTCCTCCGCCACCTCGGCCCCGTGCTGTCCGACCGCCGGCAGATCGCGCCGCACCCCCAGCCGCACCCCGTCGAGCGCCAGCGGCAGCGCCGGCAGTTTGGTCTTCCGTCCGTCCGCCAGCGTCAGTGGCAGCAGCCCGCCGGAGGCGTTCAGGTGCGGGTCGTCGAACAGCTCCACCGGGCGGGCAATCGGCGCGTAGGGCAGGCCCAGCGCCTCGCATTTCTCCATCAACGCCGCTCGCGTGTAGCCGCGGAACACTTCCGCCGCCCTTGGCAGAGTGCGCGCCCGCTGTTCCACCCGTTGCCGCTGGGTGACTAGACCGGGATCGGCGGCGAGATCGCCGAGGGAGAAAGCCTGGCAGAACACATGCCACTGCGTATCGGTGACGACGCCGATGAATAGCTGGCCGTCAGAGGTGTCGAATATGTCGTAGATCGGCCAGGCCGGCCGCCGCTGGGTCATCGGCGCCGCCTCCTCGCCGGTGACGGCGAACTGCGCCATGTGCTGGGCAACGAGCAGGACGTTGTTCTCGAACAGGGCGGACTGCACCAGCCGGCCCAGCCCGGTCGCATGCCGCTCGTTCAGGGCTGCGAGGATGCCGATGGCGCCGAACATGCCGCCCATGATGTCGTTGACGGAGCTGCCCGCCCGCAAGGGCCGGCCCGGATCGCCGGTCATGTAGGCCAGCCCGCCCATCATCTGCACCACCTCGTCCAACGCCACGCGGTGCTCGTAGGGACCGGGCAGGAACCCCTTGCAGGAACAATAGACCAGGCGCGGGTTGAGCGCGTGCACCTCGGTCCAGCCCAGGCCGAGCTTGTCCATCGCGCCGGGGCGGAAATTCTCGATCAGCACGTCGGCGCTCGCCAGCAGCCGGCGCACCAGCGCCATGCCGTCCGGCGCCTTCAGGTTCACCGCCAGGCTGCGCTTGTTGCGATTGGCCAGCGCGAAGAACCCGGCCCCCGAGCCGCTCAGGCGGCGGGTGTTGTCGCCGTCCGGCGCGGGTTCGACCTTGATCACATCGGCGCCGAGATCCGCCAGCACAAGACCGCAGGTCGGCCCCATAACCATGTGGGCGAACTCGACGACGCGGATACCAGCAAGCGGCAGGTTGGACATGGGACAGACTTCCTCAAGCGGCAGCGCGGAATGTTTTGGGGATGCCGGCGCGCGCCACCTGCCCGTGCATCGGCTCACCCGGCACGCCGGCGTGCAGCAGGTCGCGCGCGGCGATCAGCTTTTCCAGCGCGATGCCGGTGGAAAAACCCATGCTTTCCAGCATGAAGACCAGATCCTCGGTGACGATGTTGCCGGAGGCGCCGGGCGCGAACGGGCAGCCCCCCAGCCCGGCGAGGGCGGCATCGAAGCCGCGGATGCCCTCCTCCAGCCCGGCCAGCACGTTGGCCAGGCCGAGGCCCATGGTGTCGTGCAGGTGCAGCTTTGCCAGCTTCGGCCCGATCGCCGCGCGCACCGCGCGCACCACCTCGTGGACCTGGGCGGGATTGCCATAGCCCACCGTGTCGGCCAGCGCGACCCTGTCGGCGCCGGCCTGCGCGAGGCCCTCGGCCACCTTCACCACCGCATCGGTCGGGATGACCCCGTCGATGGAGCAGCCGAAGGCGGTGGCACAGGCCGCCTCCAACGTGACACGCCGTTCCTGGTCGCGCAGCCAGGCGACGACGCGGCCGACCTCGGCCACCTGCTCGAACGTGCCGCGGTTGGTGTTGGCGCGGCTGTGGCCCTCGCTGACCGACACCGGAACGATGATGCGGTGCACACCGGCGGCATAGGCGTTCTGCGCGCCCTTCAGGTTGGGCGCCAAGGCCACCACGGTCAGTCCGGGCAGCGCCACGGCGGCGCGCACGATCTCGGCGGTGTCGGCCATCTGCGGGATCAATTTCGGCGGCACGAAGCTGCCGACCTCGATCTCGCGCACCCCGGCGGCGGCCATGGCGGCGATCCAGTTCGCCTTGGCGGCGGTCGGCATGATGGATTTCGCGATCTGCAGACCATCGCGCGGGCCGACCTCGCAGACCGTCACCCACTCGCCCATCGCTGCTATCCTCCGGAGATTGACGCGCTCACGAGATTCGCAAGATTGCCAGGACGTTGCAAGCCGCGCTGCCCGCTCGGGACACAGGTCCGCCCCGGGCTCCGCGGGTGTCTAAACCTTTCGGTGGCGGTGCATGTGAGCCTTGACCCTCTCGCGACCCGACTGGAACGTCACGTAGAGCATCGGGATGACGAAGATACCCACTGCGCTGGCGGCGATCATGCCGGCGAACACCGGCGTGCCGACCGCGCGCCGGCTCAGCATGGCCGCGCCGTGCGCATGCACCAGCGGCAGCAGGCCGAGCACGAAGGAGATCGAGGTCATGATCACGGCGCGGAACCGTGTCCTCGCGCCCAGCGTTGCCGCATCCCGGATCGGCAGGCCGGCCTCGCGCTGCTCCTTGGCGAAGGCCACGATCAGAATGCCGTTCTTGGCCGCCAGCGCGATCAGCACGACCAGGCCGATCTGGCCGTAGAGGTCGAAAGCCAGGCCACTGATCTTGAGACCCAGGAAGGCGCCGACGCCGCCGACGACCACCGACAGCAACACCGGCACCGGGATCGTCCAACTTTCATACAGCGCCACCAGAAACAGATAGGCGAACAGCATCGCCAGTCCCAGCACGATGCCGGTCTGGCCGCTCGCCTGGATCTCCTGGTAGGCCGTCCCGGTCCACTCGAAATCATAGCCGGCGGGCAGCGTGGCGTGCGACACCTGCGTCATGGCGGCCAACGCATCGCCCGAAGAAACGCCGGGCGCCGGGCCGCCGTTGATGGTGACCGAGCGATAGTTGTTGTAGCGGCTGATCACCTGCGGCCCGAGCACGACGCTCAGATCGGCGATGGAACGCAGCGGCACCATCGATCCCTTGTTGTTGCGGATGAACAGCTTCCAGATCGCGGGGATGTCGGTCCGGTCGAGCGCCTCGCCCTGGATGATCACTTCCCAGACACGGCCATACAGGTTGAAGTCGTTGACATAGATGCCGCCGAGCGCCGCCTGCAGGGCGGTGAACACGTCATTGATGTTGATGCCCAGGGCCTGCGCCTTGTCGCGATCGATGTCGAGATAGACGCTCGGGTTGCCGGCGGTGAAAGTGGAAAAGACCTGGGACAGCCGCTTGTCCTGGCTGGCGGCGGCGAGCATGCCGCCCATGGCACTGGCCATGTCGGCGGGTTCGCGGCCTTCCAGGTTCTGCAACTGGTACTCGAAGCCTCCCTGCGTGGACAGACCGATGATTGGCGGCAGGTTAGCGGGAAAGATCGTCGCCGTGCGGATCTGTTGTGCGCCCATGTACGTGCGTCCGATCAGCGCCTGGGCGCTGTCGGCCGCTCCCGTGCGGTCGGCGAAGGGTTTCAGCTTCGCCACCATGAACGCCGCGTTGCTCTCCACGCCGCTGTCGAGCGCCGAATAGCCGACGATGGCGATCACGTTCTCGACCTGCGGCATGGTCTTCAGCTGCGCTTCGATCTGCGTCACCGTCTCGCGCGTGCGCGGCAGCGAAGCGCCATCGGGCAATTGGACAAAGACGAAGAAGGCGCCCTGGTCCTCCTGCGGCAGAAAGCCTGAGGGCGTGTGCAGGAACAACTGGAAGGCGCCGAATCCGGCAACGACGATTATCACCACACCGAGAATCGCCACCCGCACCAGCCGGCGCACGACCGCGGCGTAGCCGTCGCGAACGTTGTCGATGCGGCGCAGCACCCAGCCCATGATGCCGCGCCGTGGTCCGCCATGGCGCAGGAACACCGCGCACAGCGCCGGCGAGAGGGTCAGCGCGTTGATCGCCGAGAACAGCATGGCGACGCTGATGGTGACGGCAAACTGGCGGAACAGCGATCCCGACAGTCCGGGGATGAACGCGATCGGCACGAACACCGACAGCAGCACCAGGGTGATGGCGATCACTGGCGCGGTGATCTGCCGCATCGCCTTCTTGGTCGCCTCCGCCGCACTGAGATCCGGTTCCTCCCCCATGACGCGCTCGACGTTCTCCACGACGACGATCGCATCGTCGACGACGACGCCGATCGCCAGCACCAGCGCCAGCAGCGACACGGTATTCGCCGAGTAGCCGAACGCCAGCAGCATCGCGAAGGTGGCGATCAGGCTCACCGGGACGGCGACGGCCGGGATGATGGTCGCCCGCAGGTTCCCCATGAAGACAAAAACCACAAGCACGACAAGCCCGAAGGCCTGGGCCAGGGTCCATTCGACCTCGTGGATGGTGTCGGTCACGAAGGTCGAGCTGTCATACACGACGCTGCCGGTCAGACCCGCGGGGAAGCGTTTCGCCAGACTGTCGAGCGTCTCCAGCACCCGCGCCGAGGTTGCCACGGCGTTGGCGCCCGGAGAGAGATAGACGGCGACGGCGATCGCGGGGTCGCCGTTGAGACGGCTCTCGATATCCTGAGCCGCGGCGCCGAGTTCCACCCGCGCGACCTCGCGCACCCGCAGTACCGATCCGTCAGGGTTGGCGCGCACGATGATGTTGCCGAATTCCTCCGGCGTGGTCAGACGGCCCTTGGTCTGCAGGTTGAGCTGGAACTGGGTGCTGTCGTTGGTGGGCTCGGCGCCGACGCGGCCCACCGCGGCCTGCACATTCTGGCTCTGGATCGCGGCGATGACATCGGAAGGCACCAGGCCCAGGCTGTTGAGGCGGTCGGTATCGAACCAGATCCGCATAGAGTAATCGCGGTTGCCGAACATGTAGGCCTGGCCGACGCCGGGAACGCGCGCCAACGCATCGAGCACGTTGATGGTGACGTAGTTGCTGATGATCGGCAGGGGGAGCTTGTTGCCCTCGCCATGGAACAGCAAAAACTGCAGAATGGCGGCCGAACGCTTGCGCACCGTCAGGCCCTGCTGCTGCACTTCCACCGGCAGCCTGGCCAGCGCTGCCTGCACACGGTTGTTGACGTTGACGACGTCGATGTCCGCATTGGTCCCGAGCGCGAAGCTGACGGTCAGGTTGTAGCTGCCGTCATTGGCGCTGGTGGATTTCATGTAGATCATCTGGTCAACGCCGTTGACCTGCGCTTCGATCACCTGGGCAACCGTGGCCTCGACCACGGCGGCGGAGGCGCCCGGATAGCTCGTGCTCACCTGCACCTGGGGCGGCACGATATCGGGGAACTGCGCCACCGGAATGCGGGTGAGCGCGATCAACCCGGCCAGCGTCATGACGATGGCGATGACGATGGCCAACCGCGGGCGATCGACGAAAACCGACGAAATCATGGGCTCAGTTCCGCGCCGGAACGGCGGCGCCCGCGGCGCCGGTGGCCGCTGCGGGCGCCGGCTTCACCTCGATACCGGGACGCACCCGCTGGATGCCATCGGTGACGACCGTTTCGCCTTCCTTCAGCCCATCGAGGATGACAGCGATCGCCGGCGTCGATTGGCCGAGCTGGATCCGGCGCTGCTGCACCTTGTTGTCCGGCCCAACCACATAGACATAACTGCCCTGCTGGTCCGTGAGCACCGACGCGCGCGGGATGCCGAGCGCCAGGACCGGCTCCACGCCCTCGGCCACGACCGAAACGAACTCGCCGTCCACCAACTCGCGGAAACCCCCTTTACCGATGGGGTTGGGAATGCGGGCCCGCAGCATCAGCGTGTCCGTATTGGTGGCAACCGACGGATCCATGTAGTCGAGTTGGCCGCTCTGCCCATAGATGCCGCCTTGCGGCAGGCGAATTTTCACCCGGATGGCAGCGAACCCGCCCTTGTCGGCATAATGGTCGCGCAGGTCCAGCGCCGCGCGGACCGAGACCGGAAACAGCACATACATCGGGTCCTGGCTGACGATGGTGACCAGCGCGCCGGA
>PLTJ01000342.1 GCA_003164455.1 Acetobacteraceae bacterium | reverse complement strand
GTCAACGGCCACGCCATCGACCCCAAACCGGCCATCGGCCTCGCCGCCTGCCCAAGCGCCCCGACGCCGCGCGAACCTCTCGAGGAAGCGCGGGCCCCGGAGACACATCCGGGCGGCTCGGCCAGGTAGCTCACGGCCCAGGGTCAGAACACGCTCGAGTAATTCTGCATCCAGGCCAGCAGCGGCACGATGCTCACCGCTGCGAGCACCGCCAGCACTGCCCACGCCACGCGGCGGTCGAGCCGGGCCAGACCGTCGTGCAGCGCGAACAGGAAGGCCGGGTTGCAGGCGACGAAGCGGGGCAGGGAATCCAGCCCCGTGGCGGCCGGCAGCAGCACGCAGCCGGCCAGCAACCAGGCCTCCGCCCAGCGCCGCCGCAGCGCCAGCCAAAGCGCCGTGGCCAAGCCGACCAGCCCGCAGGTGGCGAGGAATGATTGGCTGGCCTTCGCCATCATCCCGCCCAGTTCTGCCCAGTCCCAGGCCGCCAGCCCCTCCCACAGATACGCCTGCGGGCCGTGCCACGCGCGGTTCCACAGCGCCTGCACATGGCTGAACGCCAGCGGATCGCCGACCGCGATCCATTGCGCCACCACGAAGACGACCAGCCCGAGCGGCGCGATCGCCGCCGGCAGCAGCGCCCGCAGGCCCTCGCGCCGCAGTGCCAGCAGACCGCGCACGGCGAAGACCGGCGCCAGCAGGATACCGGTGGCCCGGGTCGCGCTGGCCAGCGCCGCCGCAATGGCGCCGGCCTCCGGCCGGGCCCGGGCCAGGCCCAGCAGCGCCAGCGTGGCCAGCAAGGCAAACAACGCCTCGGTGTAGAGCGCGGAGAAGAACAGGCCGAGCGGCATCACCGCCGCCAACACCACGAACTGCGCGGGCGCCGCGTGTTCCCCCCGCGTGATTCGCAGATAGGCCGACCCGGCCGCCATGAATCCGGCCAGGAACAGGCTGGACAGCGCGATGCCCGCCACCCGCGCCGGCAACCCGGTGACCGCCACGGCGCCGCGCAGCAGCAGCGGATAGAGCGGAAAGAAGGCCCAGTGCGGCAGGCTGCCGTACGGCGGCCAGTCGGCGTCGGCGCCATAGCCGGCCAGCGCGATGCGCTCGTACCAGCCGCAGTCGAACTGGCACATCGCCTCCACCAGACCGCCATGGGGTGCGGCCAGGACCGCGAAGACAACCAAGCGTAACAGCACCGTACCGGCGATCAAACCCACCAGTGCGGCGCGCATGCGCGGTCAGACCCGCAGGAACCCGACCAGCTTTTCAGCTTCCTGCACGATCGGCTCGGCCAGAGCGGAGGCGCGCTGGGCGCCGTCGCGCAGGATGGCGTCGATGGTCGCGGTGTCGTCCAGCAACCGGCGCATCTCGCCGGCGATCGGCGACAGTTTCGCAATCAGCAGGTCCGCCAACGCGCGCTTGAAGTCGCCGAAGCCGCGGCCACCATGCGTGCGCAATACCGTGGCGTAGTCCGTGTCCTCCATGGCGGCGTAGATGCCGACCAAGTTGCGCGCCTCCGGGCGGCTCTCCAGCCCGGCGGGCTCGGTGGGCAACGGCTCGGGGTCGGTTTTCGCCCGGCGGATCTTCAGCGCGATGGTGTCGGGGTCGTCGGTGAGGTTGATGCGCGACTGGTCCGATGGATCGGATTTGGACATCTTCTTGCTGCCGTCACGCAAGCTCATAACCCGCGCCGCCGGGCCTAGGATCAGCGGCTCGATGACGGGGAAGAAGGGCTCGCCGCCGCAGAAATCGAAATTGAACTTTTGGGCAATGTCGTTGGCAAGCTCGAGATGCTGGCGCTGGTCGTCGCCCACCGGCACGCGGGTGGCGTGATAGACCAGGATATCGGCCGCCATCAGCACCGGGTAGGTGTACAGCCCGGCCGAGACGTTCTCGCGGTCCTTTCCTGCCTTGTCCTTGAACTGGGTCATCCGGTTCAGCCAGCCGATGCGGGCGACGCACTCCAAAATCCAGGCCAGCCGCACATGGGCATGCACCGCGGACTGGTGGAACAGGATGCTGCGCTGCGGGTCGATGCCGGCTGCGATCAGCGCCGCCGCCATCTCGCGGGTGGCTTGCGCCAGCGTTTTCGGGTCGTGCGGCTGGGTGATCGCGTGCAGATCGACCGCGCAGTAGATGCACTCATGATCGTCCTGCAGTTTCACCCAGTTGCGCACCGCGCCCAGGTAGTTGCCGAGGGTGGGAATACCGGTGGGCTGGATGCCCGAGAAGATGCGTTGCATGGGAGGGGTAGCTTCCTGGGGGTGGGGCCGCTCCACGTTCGGCATGTGCGCGTCGGGATGGCCTGGGCAAACGAAAGCCGCCTGGGCGAGGCGGCTCGGGTATCGCCGGCACCCTAATGGCGCGACCGGGCGGGTGCAAGGCGCCCGTCAGCGTCCGCGCAGGGTGCGCACCGCGTCGCGGAGATCGAAACCGCCCAGCACCTGGCCGGCCACGCCATAGGCGGCCAACCCCGACGTCACCAGCAGCGCCAGCGCCGCCCAGCGCAGCCCGTGCGCGCTACCGATGGCGATGAAGGCCGTGTGTTCCACCGCCCACAGCACGGCGCACATCACCAGGCCGGCGGCCAGCATGCGCGGGATGCGGCGGCTGAGCCCGGCGTCGCCGGCGATGTGACCGCGCTTGTGCAGCAGCCAGACCAACAGGACGACGTTGAACCACGCCGCGACCGAGGAGGCGAGCGGCGGCCCCATGTGCTGCAACGGCCGCATGAAGGCGAAATTCAGCGCCAGGTTCAGCACCACCGCCGTGGTGCCGGTCCATACCGGCGCCTTGGTGTCGCCGCGGGCGAAGAAGGCTGGCACCAGCACCTTCACCAGCACGAAAGCCGGCAGTCCGACCGCGTAGGCGGCCAGCGACTGTGCCGAGCGCGCCGCGTCCTCGGCCGTGAACGCCCCCCGGCCGAACAGGACGGATATAATCGGCAGCGCCGCCACCAGCAGCGCCAGGGCGGCGGGCAGGGTGATCATGAGGGCGTATTCGAGCGCCCGGTTCAGGGTGCCGACGGCTTCTTCCGGCGTGCTGCCGTGGACCTGGCGCGACAGGGTGGGCAGCAGCGTGGTGCCGACCGCGGCCCCGATGACGCCGAGGGGAAGCTGGTTGATCCGGTCGGCATAGTAGATCACCGACACGGTGCCCGCCGGCAGCAGGCCGGCGATGAAGGCGTCCACCGCCAGGTTGAGCTGGATCACGCCCGACCCCAGCAGGCCCGGCGCCATGCGGCGGAACAATTGGCGCATCTGCGGGGTCAGGCGCGGCCGCGGCACGTGCAGGCGCATGCCGGCGCGGGCCACCGCCCAATAGAGAAGCAGGATCTGGGCAACGCCGGAGACGCTCACCCCCCAGGCCGCGGCGTGCCCCACCGTGGGCACGATGCCGGGCAGCATCAGCATGAAGGCGATCGAGATGACGTTATAAATCAGGGGCGCGGCGGCGGCGGCGGCGAAGCGGTCCATCCCGTTGAGCACGCCCGACAGCAGCGCGCTCAAGCAGATCAGCGGCATGTAGGGAAACGTGATCCGCCCCAGTTCCACCACCAGCGCGAATTTTTTCGGGTCGTCGGTGAAGCCGAGGGCATAGAGGCCCATCAACTGGGGCATGAAGATCTCGGCCAGGACGGTCAGACCGAACAGCCAGAAGGCCATGACGGCAATCGCCTGCTCGGCGAAGCGGCGGGCCGCCTCCGGCCCTTCGGTGGTGAGCAGCCCGGCGAAGCCGGGAACGAAGGCGGCGTTGAAGGCGCCCTCGCCGAACAGCCGGCGGAACAGGTTGGGCAGCCGGTTGGCGAGGAAGAACGCATCCGCCACCGGGCTCGCGCCGAGCAGGGCGGCGATCAGGATATCCCGGGCAAAACCCAGGATGCGGCTGGCCATGGTCCAGCCGCCGACGGTGAGGATACCGCGCAACATCGGGCTGCTCTAGCCCAGGTGCCGTCGCGCTCAGGCCGCCTGCTGCGGAGCGCCCTCACGAGCGCCCTCGCCGGAGGCCAGCTGCTGCGGAGCGCCCTCGCGGGCGCCCTCGCCAGAGGCCAGCTGCTGCGGAGCGCCCTCGCGAGCGCCCTCGCCGGAAGCCTGCTGCTGCGGAGTGCCCTCGCGGGCGCCCTCGCCGGCGGCCTGCTGATGGCTGCTGTTCGACCAGGAGTTGGTGCCGATGGCGCCGCCACCGTTAGCGGTCTGGTTGGTCACCGCACGGGTGCCGGCGGAAGCCAGCATGTCGGGCGCTTTCCCGATGTCGGCAAAGGCGGGGACGGCCATCGCCAAGCCCAGAGCGGCGACAGTCGCGAAAAGAGTAATACGCATAATCGTGATTTCCCTTGTTTCAGTGAGCCCTAACCAAGGTTTGGTTTTTCCGTTCGAACCGCGCCCGGTTGCACTCGTTCTTAACAAGGCAACACTCGCATCATAGTCCTGAACCTAAGCTGAACTTGTCGTTCACATATAGTTCAGCAAAAAGAGAAACCGCCGTCGCATAGGACTTATGCGTTCAAGTATTACTTACGTGTATATTACCGATCATTCATCTTTCCGCGGGCGGGACAATAATCTGTCCATGGCCTGCGGCACCGTCAGTTGGCCGGTGACCACCCCCGCGACGATGGCGCAGATCGGCAGTTCGGCGCCGACTTCCTTCGCCCGGGCCACCAGTGCCGGGGCCGTCGCCACACCTTCCGTGACGGAATCGCGCCGCCTCAGCACATCGTCCAGGCGCTCGCCGCGGCCGAGTGCGAAGCCGAGACTGAAATTACGGCTGCCCGTGCCGGCGCAGGTCAGCATCAGGTCGCCCAGGCCGGACAGCCCGGCGATGGTATCGGCCCGGCCGCCCATCGCCACCGCCAGGCGCGCCAGCTCGGCAAGCCCTCTGGTGACCACCGCGGCGCGGGCGTTCTCGCCCAGGCCGGCGCCGATCACCGCACCGGCGGCGATCGCCACCACGTTCTTGGCCGCGCCGCCGACCTGCGCGCCCACCGGGTCGTCGTTGCCGTAGATGCGAAAGAACGGCGTCCCAAGCGCGGCGGCCGCCGCCTCGCGCACCGCCGCCGCCACCGCCGCCACCACCGTGGCGGCGGGCAGGCCGGCGGCCACCTCGTGCGCAAAGTTCGGCCCGGTGAGCACCGCGGCGGGACGGCCCGGCTGCACCGCGGCGAGCACGTCCAGCGGCAGCCCAAGGGTGCCCGCTTCCATCCCCTTGGCGCAGACCACCAGCGGCCCGCCCGGCGGTAGCCGCGCGGCGACCGCACGCATGTATTGCAGCGGCACCGTGAGCAGAACCAGCGCGGCGGTGGGCAGGTCGCCGGTGATCGTCACCGCGTCGGGCAGGCGGAATCCGGGCAGACGCGGGTTCTCGCGGCTGGCCAGGCGCGCCGGGGTGCGCGCCCACAGCACCACCGATCGCCCGGCGCGGGCGGCCTGAATCGCCAGCGCGGTGCCCCAGGCGCCGGCGCCGATCACCGCCACCTCACTCATCAGCGATCCGCTCCACCGACACGCCTTCTCCCGCCTCGCCGGTGCCGAGGCGCGCCAACAGGGCCGCAAGCCGCTCCCGCGCCGCCGCTTCGAAGCCGAACGGCGGGTTCACCACCAGCAGCCCGCACCCGTTCAGCCGCCCCGCGTCCACGGGCTCGCGCAGCCACAGTTCGGCGGCCACCACGTCGCGCATCCCGCTGTCTCGGATGGCGGTGTGAAAGGCGCGCACCGGGGCGCGGTGCTTCACCGGATACCAGGCCGCGAAGACGCCGGTCGGAAACCGCCGGTGCCCTTGCGCCAGCCCGGCGGCCAGCCGGACATAGTCGTCTTCCGCCTCATAGGGCGGGTCGATCAGCACCAGCGCCCGGCGCAACCCGTGGCTCGGCGGCAGCAGCGCGCCCAGCGCCTCCCAGGCATCGCGCCGGTGCACGGCCACGCCGCCGCCACGCATGGTGGCGCGCAGCGCGGCGGCATCGTCGGGGTGCAGTTCGCAGCAGGCCANNTCGCGCACCAGGGTGACGTAGTCGGCCAGAACCTCCGGCGGATCGTCGAGCAGGCCGGCGATGCCGGCGCGCCATTCGCCGCTGCGCACGGCCGGGCCGGCGGTAAGGTCGTAGTGGCCGGCGCCGGCGTGGGTGTCGAGCACGAACACGCCGCCCGGCTTGCGCTGCAACGCCCGCAGCAGCCAGACCAGCAAGGCGTGCTTCATGCAGTCGCCGACATTACCGGCGTGGAAGGCGTGGCGGTAGTTCATGCCAGCACCATGTCCGGCGCCTCGAGCGGCCAGCGCGGCCGTGGCGCATGATCCAGCGGGCTCACCGCGCCGAGTCGCAGACGCTCCAGGCCGGCCCAGGCCACCATCACCGCGTTGTCGCCGCACAGGCGCAGCGGCGGGGCGGCAAAGCCGAAGCCGCGCGCCGCCGCCGCCGCCCGCAGGGCCGCGCGCACCGCCTGGTTGGCGGCGACGCCGCCGGCGACCACCAGCAATTTTCCCGCCGGGTTGCGCCGCAGGAAGGCCTCCAGCGCGTGCACCGCGCGGTCGGCCATCACCTCGGCGACGGCGCACTGGAACCCGGCGGCGATGTCGGCGGCGTCGCGCTGGGTCAACGGCCCCGGTGGATAGGCGCCGACGACCTGCGCCACCGCCGTCTTCAGGCCGGAAAAGCTGAAATCGCAGCCCGGCCGGCCGCGCAGCGGGCGCGGAAAGGCGAAACGGCCGGGCTCGCCCGTCGCCGCCAGGCGCTCCAGCACCGGGCCGCCCGGCCACCCCAGGCCGAGCATTTTCGCCACTTTATCGAATGCCTCGCCGACCGCGTCGTCGATCGTCGTGCCGAGGCGCACGTAGTGCCCCACCGCCTCCACCGAGACGCACTGGCAATGCCCGCCGGAGAGCAGCAACAGAAGGTAAGGAAACGGTGCCCCGCCTTCCACCTGCCCGGGCAGCCGCGCGGTCAGCGCGTGCGCCTCCAGATGGTTGACGGCGACGAACGGCAGGTCGTGGGCGAGGGCGATGCCCTTGGCGAAGCTGCTGCCGACGATCAGGCCGCCGATCAGTCCCGGCCCGCTGCTCGCCGCCACGCCGCCGAGATCGGCAAAGTCCAACCCGGCCTCGCCCATCACCTGCGCCACCAGCGCCGGCAGATGGGCCAGATGGGCGCGCGCCGCGATCTCGGGCACCACGCC
>PLTJ01000065.1 GCA_003164455.1 Acetobacteraceae bacterium | reverse complement strand
GGCTTTGGCGATCAAATGGTTCAAGAGCGACGTTACGCCGCAATAGGCTGAAACACCGACGTGTCTTCCACGATTGAACTGCTCGGCTTCGGCCAGCAGGGCTGGGGTCACCAGCTTCTGCTGGCCGCCCTGATGACGCTGGCGGTCTCGGCTTCGGCCTTCGTCACCGGCATCTGCTTCGGCACGCTCGGCGCCTGGGCCAAGTCGGCCCGCACCGCGCTGCCGCGCGCCCTCGCCGACGGCTACACCACCGTCGTCCGCGGCGTTCCCGACCTGCTGGTGATCTACCTTTTCTATTTCGGCGGCAGCAGCGCGCTCAGTGCCGTCGCGCATGGCCTCGGCGCCGAGGGGTTCTACGGGCTGAACGGCTTCATGGTCGGCATGCTGGCGGTCGGGCTGGTCTCCGGCGCCTACCAGACCGAGGTGCTGCGCGGCGCCTTCAACGCCATCCCGCACGGCGAGATCGACGCGGCGCAAGCGGTCGGCATGGGCCGGATGTTGATGCTGCGCCGCGTCATCGCGCCGCGCCTGTTGCATTACGCGCTGCCCGGCATGGGCAATGTGTGGCAGCAGGTGTTGAAGGAATCGGCGCTCATTTCGGTGACCGGGCTGGTCGAACTCATGCGCCAGGTGCATATCGGCGCCGGGTCCACCCGCCGTCCCTTCGAATTCTACATCACCGGGTTCACCCTTTATCTCGTCCTCACGACCCTCTCCGGTGTGCTGTTCCGTGCCGCCGAAAACCACAGCGCGCGCAGCGAGCGGCGGCTATGAGCGAGCTCGATTTCCTGACCGATACCATGAGCCGCCTGCTCACCGGGCTCCCCATCACGCTGCAACTGGCGGCCCTCTCCGTCTCCGGCGGCCTAGTGCTGGCGGTGCTGATGGCGGTGGCGCGGGCCGCCTCGCGCCCCGCCGAGTGGCTGGTGCGCGGCTACGTGTTCGTGCTGCGCGGCACGCCGCTGCTGTTGCAGATTTTCATGATCTACTACGGCCTCGGCCAGTTCGCCGCGGTGCGCGACAGCGTGCTGTGGCCGTTGCTGCGCCAGCCCTGGTGGTGCGCGCTTCTGGCGCTGACGCTCAACACTGCCGCCTATGGCTCGGAGATCGTGCGCGGCGGGTTGAATTCCGTGCCCGCCGGCGCCGTCGAGGCGGCGCTCGTGGCCGGCATGTCGCGTTTCACGCTCTACCGGCGCATCGTGCTGCCGATCGCGCTGCGTCAGGCGCTGCCGGCCTATGGCAACGAGCTGGTGATCATGGTCAAGTCGACCTCGCTCGCCAGCATCGTCACCCTCATGGAGATCACCGGTATTGCCTACGCCATCATTTCGGAGACTTATCGAGCATTGGAGGTGTTCCTGTGCGCCGGCGCGATCTATCTGATCTTGAACTTCTTGCTGACCCGGGCGATCGCCGCCCTGGAGCGGCACCTGAACCCGCACTTGCGCCGGGCAGCGGCGTGATGAGCGAGGACATCGCCGTCGCCGTCACCGGCCTGCACAAGCGTTTCGGTGCGCTGGAGGTGCTGAAGGGCGTCACCCTGGCCGCCCGTACCGGCGAGGCGATTGCCATCATCGGGGCCAGCGGATCGGGCAAAAGCACGCTGCTGCGCTGCATCCCCCTGCTGGAAGTGCCGGAGGAGGGCGAGGTGGCGATCGCCGGCGAGACCGTGCGCATGCGCCTGCGCCGCGGGGTGCGCCAGCCCGCCGAGCCCGCCCAGGTCAACCGTCTGCGTGCCCAACTCGGATTTGTCTTCCAGAGTTTCAATCTCTGGCACCACATGACGGTGCTGCAGAACGTCATCGAGGCGCCGATTCACGTGCAGCATCGCCCGCGCGCGGACGTGGTGGCCGAGGCCGAGTCGATCCTGGAAAAAGTCGGCATGGCGGACAAGCGCGACGCCTATCCCGCGCATCTTTCCGGCGGCCAGCAGCAGCGCGCCGCCATCGCCCGCGCGCTCGCCATGCGCCCGCGCGCCCTGCTGTTCGACGAGCCCACCTCGGCGCTCGATCCCGAACTGGTGGGCGAGGTCCTGCTGGTCATCCGCGACCTCGCCGAGGAAGGCCGCACGATGCTGATCGTGACCCACGAAATGGCCTTCGCCGCCGAGGTCTCGACGCACGCGGTGTTCCTCCACGACGGGCGGATCGAGGAGCAAGGGCCGCCGACACAGATTTTCCGCGATCCCACCACGGATCGCTGCCGGCAGTTCGTGCAGCGGCACCTGAACCGGTAGCCGTGGCAGGAAGGAAGGGCTTCTTTTTGAAAAAAGAAACAAAAACTTTCGTTCTTTAAGGAACAAACATGCCCGGCTTTCGTGTGGCCATTGTCCCTGTCACCGCCTTTCAGCAGAATTGCACGGTGCTGTTCGAGGAGGACAGCCGCCAGGCCGTGGTGTTCGACCCGGGCGGCGATGCTGACCGCATCATCGAGCTGTTGTCCCGCCAACGGCTGGACGTGCAGCGCATCCTGCTGACCCACGGCCATCTGGACCACGCCGGCGGCGCCGCCGCCCTGCGGGACGCGCTGAACGAAACACACAAGCCGCCCGTCGAGATCTGGGGTCCCGACGCGCGCGACCATTTCCTGCTGGAGAAGATCGAGGCGCAACAGGCCGCGCTCGGCCTCACCGGCATGGGCAACGTCACGCCGGATCGTTTTCTGGCCGACGGCGACGCGGTCGAATTCGGCCCGCTGCGCTTCGACGTCGTGCACTGCCCCGGCCATACGCCGGGCAGCGTGGTGTATGTGGAGAAGACGGCGCGCCTCGCCATCGTGGGCGACGTGCTGTTCCGCGGCAGCGTCGGGCGCAGCGATTTCCCCTATGGCGACGGGGCCGCGCTGATCGAGGGCATCAAAACGAAACTGCTGCCGCTCGGCGACGACATCGCCTTCATCTGCGGCCACGGCCAGGGTTCCACCTTCGGCGAGGAACGCCGCGACAACCCGTTCCTTCAGTAAGGCGGGAATGGTGGGCGATACTGGGATTGAACCAGTGACCTCCCCCGTGTCAGGGGGGCGCTCTCCCGCTGAGCTAATCGCCCTGTGGCCGTGCGGAGCCGCGGTGTCGTAGGGTCTTCCGGCCCGGCATGCAACCCCGAAATCCCGCGCGGGCGCGGCGCCGAAGCGGGGACGCGGGCACCCGGCATGCGTGTCCGGTTGCCCTGCCCTGGGGGCGCGGCGCGTTGACCGGTTGCGCGCGGTGGCTTCATCATCGCACCATCGTCATTGCGGGCGTGGTCAGCCGAATCGCTTCCCCCGGCACACACGCTTGGGGGTGTGTGTGCCGTTTCTGCGTCGCTATGCGACTGTCACCATTGCCTTGTTCGTGGGCCTGCTTGGCGGCTTGGCACTGTGGGCCAGCTATGCAGGAACGTCCGCCCTGATGGACAGCAGTGCGTTCTGCACGTCCTGCCACGAGATGCAAACCGCGGCCGACGAATTCAGCCACACCGTCCACTTCAGTAACCGCACCGGCGTGCGCGCGACCTGCGCCGACTGCCATGTGCCGAAGCCGTTTGTCGCCCGGGTGCTGCACATGATCGG
>PLTJ01000380.1 GCA_003164455.1 Acetobacteraceae bacterium | reverse complement strand
CCCGCCCCTGCTGGCGCCGCTGCGTGAGGGCCGGCGGCTGATCGACGCGGTAAGCTGGGCGGCGGTGCTGCCGCAGATGCTGGCGGCGCTGGGCTATGTGTTCACCGCGGCGGGCGTCGGCAAAGTGGTCTCCATGCTGGTCGGAGCCTGGATTCCCATCGACGTGCCGATCGCGGTGGTCGCCGCCTATGCCATCGGCATGGCCCTGTTCACCATGATCATGGGCAACGCCTTCGCGGCCTTCGGGGTCATGACGACCGGCATCGGCATCCCGCTGATCGTGGTGCATCTGCACGGCGATCCGGTGATCATGGCGGCGATCGGCATGCTGTCCGGCTTCTGCGGCACGCTGATGACGCCGATGGCGGCGAACTTCAACATCGTCCCGGTGGCGTTGCTGGATCTGCCGGACCGCAATGCCGTCATCAAGGTGCAGATACCGACCGCGCTGCTCATGCTGGCCGGCAACATCCTCTTGATGTACTTCCTGGTGTTCCGATGACCGGACTGACGGCCGAGACCGCGGCGCGCTTCACGCGCATCGCGCTCGGCCACGTCGAGCGGGAATACCCGAACAAGCTCGACCATGTGATGACCGGACCGCAGGACGTGCAGGGTCCGCGCACCCTGCATCCGGTCTTCTACGGCAGCTTCGACTGGCATTCCTGCGTCCACGCCTATTGGATGCTGGCGCGTCTGCGCCGCCTGTTCCCCGCGCTGGCCGAGGCGGCGGCGGTGGCCGCCCTGTTCGATCGCCAGTTCACCGCGGCCAATGTCGCCGTCGAGACGAAATACGCGCTCCAACACCCCGGCTTCGAGCGACCCTATGGCTGGGCCTGGGTGCTGATGCTGGCCGCCGAGCTTGCCCGCGCCACGACCGCCGAGGGGCAGCGCTGGGGTGCCTGCCTGAAACCGCTGGCCGATGCGTTCGCGGACCGGTTCCGCACCTTCCTGCCGAAAGCGAGCTACCCGCTGCGCGTCGGCACCCACCCCAACACCGCCTTCGCCATCGCGCTGGCCCTGGACTACGTCAAAACCGTTGGCGATGCGGCGCTGGGCGAGATCCTCCGCGCCAAGGCGCGCCTGTGGTACGGGGCGGACGCCGGTTGCCAGGCCTGGGAGCCGGGCGGCGACGAATTCCTCTCGTCCGCCCTGATCGAGGCGGAATGCATGCGGCGCGTCCTGCCCGCCGCCGAATTCGCCGTCTGGTTCGACCGCTTCCTGCCCGATCTCGCGGCGGGACAACCGGCGACCCTGTTCACCCCGGCCACCGTCAGCGACCGCAGCGACGGCAAGATCGGCCATCTCGACGGCCTCAACCTCAGCCGCGCCTGGTGCTGGCGGTTGCTCGCCACCGCGCTGGCGGCGGGCGACCCGCGCCGCGCCCGCGTACTGGCGGCCGCGGACGAACACCTGGCGGCCAGCCTGCCCGCCGTGGCCGGCGAATACATGGGCGAACACTGGCTCGCCAGCTTTGCCGTCATGGCGATGGAGGGGGTCGGCTAATAGACCCCCGGGATCAGGCGTGACGTGCGGGCGCGGAAGGCGTCGTAGTCGGCGCCGAATTCGCTGTGCAGCAGCCGCTCTTCCGCGCCGATGCGTGCCAGCAGCGGCGGGATGGTGAGCGCCACGAGCAGCACGCCCACGCCCGACCGGAAGGCCAGCCCCCAGCCCAGCGCGTTGACCAGCATTCCCAGGTAGCTGGGGTGGCGGATGAGCCCGTAGATGCCGTCGGTGACCAGCCGATGCCCGGGCTGGATCGCCACCAGGCCGCTGAACCGGTTGCCGAGCACATACACCGGCCACAGCCGCAGCGCCCCGCCGGCGGCGAACAGAACCACGCCAACCCAGCGGATGGTCTCGCCGTCGAGGGTCCAGAAGCCGATCCGGTCGGTCCAGGCCGGCAGCCAGGTCTGCAGCAGCATGATCACCCCGAAGGCGGCCAGCACCCAGCGGTTGGAGCGGTCCTCGCGCACCCCGGCGCTCACGTTGCCACCGGCGAAGAACGCGGCGCCGGACAGCGCGGCCTGAACCAGCGCGAGCGCGATCAGCGCGGGGTGGGAGAAG
This sequence comes from Acetobacteraceae bacterium, assembly GCA_003164455.1. Lineage (GTDB taxonomy): Bacteria > Pseudomonadota > Alphaproteobacteria > Acetobacterales > Acetobacteraceae > Rhodovastum. Next base: position 2,153 of record PLTJ01000380.1, on the reverse strand, counting down.
AAGGCGGCAAACCCGCCCTCGCCGAGGATGGCCAGGCCGAAGAAGACAAGGGTGCCGAGGACGACGAAGATCAACCGGACGCTTGCTGTCATCATGGCGCGTTCTCCTCGATCGCGGCGGCGGCAGCATAGCGCGGAATCGTGAAGTCGCCTCGCGCCTCCGGATGACGGCCTGACTCGCCGCGGCGATAGCGTTCGCATTCTCCAGCGTGCTAGAGGAAAGTCTCCGAGAGGCTTGATCCAGCTTGCTCCCGGCTCCAACCCCGTCGTGCATGAGGCTCCATAGTGCGTCCGTGGCTGCTCATTCCTGTCCTCGCCGCGCTGCTGGGCGCCCCCCCCCTTCCCGCCCGCGCGGCCGGGGCGGTACTGGTGATGAACTCCCGGGAAGCGTCGCTCAGCGTCATCGACCTTGCCAGCCGCCAGGAACTGCGCCGCATCCCGGTGCTGCGCGAACCGCACCACTGGGCGCTGACGCCGGACCGCCAGGACCTGCTGGTGGGTGACTCGTCGGGCAACGAGATCGTCGTGCTCGATCCAGCCACCTTCGAGGTGCGCCGCCACGTCCCGCTCTCCGACCCCTACCAACTCGGCTTCAGCCCGGACGGCAAATTCCTGGTGGTGAACGCGCTCCACCGTGCCCAGGTCGACGTCTACGAGCCCGGCACCTACCGGCTGCTGAAGCGTTTTCCGTTGTCGTACATGCCGAGCCACATGGCCTTCGCACCGGACAGCGCCACCGTCTATGTGTCGCTGCAAGGCTCCGGCAAGCTCGCCGCCATCGATCTGCGCGGGATGGCGGTGCGGTGGACCACCGAGGTGGGCCTCACGCCGGCCGGCGTGTTGTGGCTGAACGGCCGGGTGCTGGTGGCCAACATGGGCAGCGNNGGCAAGGGCGCGCACCAGCTTTTCCTCAGCCCGGACGGCAAGCGCGTCTATGTGAACAACCGGCTCGACAATGACAGCGTGATCGCGCTCGACGCCGCCACGCTCGCCGTGCTGCGCCGCTACAAGGTGCCCGGCGGCCCCGACGATACCGCCTTCGCGCCGGATGGCACGCTGTGGCTCACCCTGCGGTTGGCCAACAAGGTCGCGGTGCTCGATCCCGCCAGCGGCCAGGCCGGGTTGATCGACGTGGGCCGCTCGCCGCACGGCATCTTCCTCAATCCGCGGGCAGTCCTGCCCGTTCCGGGGGCGGTGCCCTGAGCCGATGACCGCACCGTTCGATCTCGCCGCGGGCTGGCTGCAACAGCACGCCGTGCTGCCGCTGCTCTATGCGCTGGGCATGATGCAGTGGGAGGACATTTCGTTGGGCTGGGTGCTGTTCGCCCTCTACGGCGCGGCCCAGGTGGTGGTGACCTATGCGATCTGCCTGCCGCTGGAGCGCTGGCGCCCGGTGGAGCGTTGGCCGGATGCGCGGGCGGTCAGCATCGATGTGCTCTACACCCTGATCGCGCGCATCGGCCTGCTGCCGTTGGTCACGTTTGTCCTCTTCTACCAGGCACAGGTGGCGCTGAACGGGTTCCTCGCCGACCAGGGCTGGGTGCCACCCATGCTGGAACGGCTGTTTCCGTTCCTGCTCGGGCGGCAAGTGCTGACGTTCTGCCTGTACGCGGTCATCCTCGATTTTTCGGACTACTGGCGCCACCGGCTCAGCCACAGGTTTCGCTGGTGGTACGCGCTGCATGCGCTGCACCACGCCCAGCGGCAGATGACGTTCTGGTCGGACGACCGCAACCACGTGCTGGACGAGGTTCTCTCCTTTCTCTGGTTCATGGCCGTCGCGCTGCTGATCGGCATTCCGCCGATGCAGTTTCCGCTTCTCGTGCTGCTGGTTCGCCTGCTGGAAAGCATGAGCCACGCCAATGCCCGGATCAATTTCGGCTGGTTGGGCGAACGCCTGCTGATCTCGCCACGCTTCCACCGGGCCCATCACGGCACCGCCGCGGCCGGCCGGCGGAGCGTCAACTATGGCTCGGTGCTGCCCTGGTGGGACATGCTGTTCCACACCGCCGATTTCTCGCCCGAATACGCCGGCACCGGCGATCCCGCGGCGGAGGAGGCACTGGCTACCGGCAGCTATGCCGCGCAGCAATGGACCGGACTGCGGCAACTGCTGCGGGGGCTTCGCCCCATAGGCGCGAAGATAAGACCAGG